>JAYTEX010000029.1:0-4437 GCA_043734785.1 Pseudomonadota bacterium
CGAAGGAGACATCCCAGTACTGGCGTGGCGAAGGTCGCGGCGCGCCGGTTCGCAAACTCAACGTGCAGCCTGGTTCCAGTTTGTGGGCCGCGCGAAAAATGGTGCGCGGTTCGGGCACATAGCCGTAAGCGAAATATTCTTCAACCGCGCAATGGTCGATATCGCGGGTCAAGCCAGGATGCGCCATCAGGGCCTTGAGCTCCGAGCTAAAGATGAAAAAATCTCCGGGCAGATACGCGTAATACAGCGGCTTGACCCCCAGGCGATCGCGAGCCAAGAACATCGTGCGCCGCGCCCGGTCCCACACGGCAAACGCGAACATGCCGCGAAAACGTTCCACGCAGGCCTCGCCCCATGCCTCCCACGCGTGGACGATCACTTCAGTATCGGAATGCGTGCGAAAGGTGTGGCCAGCCGCCTGTAACTCAGGGACCAATTCTTGAAAATTGTAGATCTCGCCGTTGAACACGACCACGACAGAGCCATCCTCATTGAACAGCGGCTGCTGGCCGCACGAGAGATCGATGATGGAAAGGCGTTTGTGTCCGAGGCCGACGCCAGGCTCGAAGTGCATCCCGGTCTCGTCTGGACCGCGATGATGCTGGGTCTCGTTCATACGCGCGAGTATGGCGCGGTCGATCGCGCGCGCCGCCTTCAAATCAAAGATACCGACGATGCCACACATGGGGGATTACCAGGGTCTGGCGGTCACTGCGCGGCGCTCGTAAAAGCCGCTTGCAGCACCGGCGTGGCGCCTTGCAGGAGCTGCGTGAGGCGTTTCCGCGCGTCGCCTGGCGTTTCATCGAGTGCCATTGGCGTATAGAAAATGACCGCTGCAGCCGGATTCCCCTGCCCGCTCAAACGACTTTTTATTTCAAGTAGCTTGGTCGCTAATTTGCTCATCGTGAAGTGACCTGCCACCCACTGGCTTTGCCAGACCAGGATCTGGCGTTCGCCACCCCGCTGCTTGAGGATGGTCTCGAGCACCGGAGAAATGGCCGGTACCGAGGTGGGCTGGGTAGATGCACTCAAAAGCCGCCAGGGTTCGTATTTATCGCGGACCAGTTCATTGGCGGCATTAATCAGTTCCTCGCCCTGGCTTTGCTGCGCATACCAAACGACGTACATCGCAACGGTGTGTTCACCCGCCTTGAAGGCTCGTTCGTAAATCGTGGGCGCACCGACGAAATGCGGCTGCCACTGGAGCTCTGGTGGCACGGTTGGCGTCCAGTTCGCGGCGAGCAGCTTCGCGTCGGCTGCGATCTGGAGCGGCGGATGTGACACCCCCGCGCTGGCCTCCTTGGCCAACCAGGGCCAAAGGTGAATCGCTATCAAGCCAGCGAGGACCGCGCCGAATAACGAAGCTCGCGATGTGACGATACCCGGGTTTCGATTCATGCGGGCATGTTCATTTTCAGCAGGGGCCGGCGCTTCGCTCCAGATCATGCCGATGCTCATCAACAGAAAAATTACCACCCCGAAAAATACCCAGCCATAAACGTAGTGATCAACACCCAGCGCAAGCTTCATATCACTCAGGTGCGCGATCATCACGATCCCATAGGCGCGTAGCCAATTGGCAACAATGGCGACCAGGATCGCAATTCCAACGAACGTTATACGTCGCCAGAGCGAGCGATAATTGAGATAGGCGAACAACACCCCTACCGTGAGCGTCGCCATCAGGTAACGCATGCCGCTGCAACCGCTGACGACCGACCAGGATCCACTGGGGATCACGAAGAAATTTCCTTCGCGATACACCGGGATATCGCTCGCGCGCAGCGCAGAGACCACGAAATTCGCCGTCATATCGACCAGATGGGGGGTCAGGCCATCACCCAACGGCACCGCCAGAAACAGGAATCCGAGCGGAAAAGCGGCACGTTTGAACCATTCCCAGCCGGCTATCAGCAACGTGATACCGAGGATGAGCGCCACCACCATCAATTGTTGAATGACCTGCACATCGGCCAGGTAGGCCAGCATCCATAGCGCGCCACCAGCAACAATAGGGAGCAACGCCCACCATGCCGGTCGACTGTCGAGCGCGGCCAAAGTGGTCCTCATCTGGTAGAGAAGATAGAGCGATATCGGCGGAATCAGCCATCCGTGGGCATAGGTGTCTGACGTATTCCAGAGATGAATCATCGTCGAGACCGATGGCCAATAGGCAAACAACAGCGTCGCGATGACCGCGCAAGCCAGGGTCACGGCAGGCAGGTGCCCGGTCGGGGACGGTATCTTGAGTGCGGTGAAACTGGATTCAGTCATCGTCATCTAGGTTTCCAAATGTGCGCGCAGTTTCTGTAAATTGGCTTGCCAATCGTGGGCTCGCTCCACGTAATGTCGGCTAGCGTCTGCCGTTACATGGCGTGCCTCTGGTCCCAGGAGTTCGAGACAGGTTTGCGCAAAGGTCATCGCGTCGTCCGCCACACGCAGTGCCGCACCGTGTTTAAGTTCGATACCTTCAAACGCGGCAGTGGTGCCGACGATCATCTTGCTCATTGCCATCCCTTCCAGCACCTTGTTTTGAATCCCGCGCGCGATGCGCAGCGGTGCCACGACCACTCGGGCATGTTGTAAATAAGGCCGGATGTCCGGCACGGCACCCGTCACCCGAATTCCGCTGCGCTCGCCGAGTTCTCTGACCTCGCGTGTCGGACGGGAACCGACAATCCAGAATTCAGCCGCCGCGTTCTCCGCACGCACGGTTGGCAACACCGTGTCCGCAAACCAGGTCACCGCATCCACATTCGCCCAGTAGTCCATCGCGCCGGTGAACACCAGAATCGGCACCCCGGTTGGATAAGGGTTGCTGAGGGTGGGATCTGTCCTGTAGTACGCGAGATCCACACCATTATCGACATGAGATACAGAGCTTAGCGGCGCGTCGAGTAAAGAATTGAAAAGTCTCGCCTCAGCGGCAGACACGAACACACTCGCTGCGGCGCGCGTCGCGAGCTGCTTCTCGTAATCCAGCAGGCGGTTGGCTTCTCGTTGATAGATAAGGTTGACCGGCCAGCGCTTTTTGGACGCATAAGCCCGCCATTTTTCGGAATCGACGTCGACGAAATCTATGACGGTACGCAAAGTGCTCATCTTCTGCGGCGGCAGATATTGCGCCATGGTGGAGGAAAACACGAGCGCACGCGCCGGATTAACCGACCTAAGCGTGCATTCCACCCATTGACGCATGTCGCTGTGGCGGTAGTAAGGCAGGCCCAGAGCCTCCCCAGTCACCAAACCACGGAGGCTTAAAAGCCTACGCCACGCGGGGTTGATGGAGATCGCACACAGATCTGCGCAGTACCCGCGGACCTTGTCACGGTGCTGCTCGTCCGCGGGATCATCAATAAAAGTGCCCAAGTAAACGCGATAATGCTGCGCGAGGAACTGCAGAAAGTGGTAGGACCGGATCTTGTCCCCTTTGTTCGGGGGATATGGGATGCGATGACACAGGAATAACAGGCTATCCATGCATCAGGCAAGATACGGGGAAATTCTCGGTCCAATGAGGTTAGCCAACGGTAACGGTAGCTTCTTCCATGCCTTTACGGCCAGTGAGAACTTTGGATTATTCGGATTGCGATTCGGCATGTCATGGCTGCCGAGCAGATGGTATTCATAAACTAACGGCGTCGACTCAAAGCCCCAGTTCTTCTTGAAGGCGTATGAGCCTGAATCGATCTTACTGCGGCCGTAGTCGAAGGCGGACATCCCGGCCTCACACGCGGTGCGCATGAGTTCCCAGTACATGAAGTCGTATGCTTTCAGATCCCGTGCGATCGGTAGTCCGCCACCGTAGTACGGCATCACGGTGTTCTTGTAGATAAAAGAAAACACGGAGGCGACGGGCGTCTTGGCGTGATAGACAGTGGTCACGCGGCAGCGATCACGAAAGGCGTCATGCAGCGCGCGAAAGTAGCGCTGTGGAAACACTGGCGTACCGAGATTGCGGACGCTGGTCGCGTAGATTGGAAAGAATGCATCGAGATGCGTCTCTTCTCGACTGATCAGTCCAGCGGCGATCCCCTTGCGCACCACGGCACGCTGTTTGCGCGGGATCGCCTTCATGTTCTCTTCTTCCGTTAAAGCCAGATCCCGTTTGAAATTCACATAGGTGGAATCTTTGCAGGGCAAGTCTTGGGTCAAGCGTTCAGCATGCCGAAGTTCAAGGTAGTTTACTCGCCCGGCCTCTGCCCGCACCTTGGCCATCGCCAGCAATGCGTCGAGTGCCGTAGCATCCTCAGCCAAAATCCCCGCCTGCACACAGAATGGCAGCGACACGAGCGCATTACCAAATAAAAAGCTCTTTACCTGCATCATCGGCAGCACGCCCACGACTTTTTCCGCTCGGCGTGCGATGAGGTAAGCAGGTTCAAAACCCACGCTCCCGACGAGCACTTCGCGCCACCCATAGAGGTGGAAAAAGGT
>JAYTEX010000030.1:0-16096 GCA_043734785.1 Pseudomonadota bacterium
TCAGCCTCCATTGCAGCATCTGCCATACGCCTTCGACGGCCCATCTCACCCATGCGCGACCCGGCTTGAGATCGACCGCAGCGAGAATCATATGGGCCGCGCTTTGCAGATGTCGGCGTTGATAGTGCGCCATCGCGCGGCGCCAGTATGCCGTGGCGCAGGCCTTTCGTTCGTAATGAGGGCTCGCTCGGGTTGCCAGGTTGGCGCTGTAGTAGGCATAAGCCAGTTCGTCGTCCCCGGTTTCGTGCATGCGTCCCAGTGCCACTCTCACCCGCGCCCCAAAGCCGAGGGATTGTCCTGCGAGATAGCGCCGCAGGTGCGTGTGAAAGAGACGATAATGCGCCGCTTCGTCCTGAGCGATATAGTGGCAAATCTGGCGCAATACAGGTTCTTGCGTACTGTCCCGCAGCGCGGAGTAGAACGAACAGGTACCGGATTCCACCACGCAACGCGCGACCAGCTCGCCGGCCTGAGACCCTCGCACCGAGCGAGTGGCCGTCAAAGGCAAGCGATAGCCAGCGCGAAAACACGCCAGGCTCGCCGCGAAATCGAAGCTAGGGTCAACTTTTTCGACCCACAGGGCCAGGGCTGCACCATGCTGTGCCTCCTCTTCGCCCCAGACGTTAGCGGCCGCCTTGAACTCGGCGTCATCACTGAACACGTTGTGCAGATACGTCACGTAGTCAGCGCTGTTCGCTTCGACGAGGGCCGCGGTCTTAACCACCTGGAGCAGATCCAAGTCCACTCTGTCAGGCGCGAGCTGCGCCCACGGCAGATCGGCAATTTTCCAGTGTTGCTTCATCACAGGCTCTCAGCGGCTCGTCGCGCGACTTTCGGACCAAGTCATGCGGTCACAACGCGAGCGGCGTATAGTTTAGTCGTACCCAAATCGGGCTCGATTGCGCGCCACGAGACACCCTCTCGCGGCGTACAACAGGGTTAGGAGAGATTACTCGTGAGCTTGATTGTAACAATTGCCGGGCACTGTGCGCTGCCTTCGGGCGTAACAGATTGCATTCGTGATGATTGAAGCGAACCTCCCCCCTACGCGAACGCCCCGCGAAGTATTCTCGATCGCGCCGTATTTATCGCGCTGGCCCGCGATGATCCGCCGTGGCGTGGCCTGGTTGGCAGACCACGCACTGGGCTTCAGATCGCTGACCCAGCGCTATCATCAGCTACCTGATGCCGAGAACCCGCGGCACTTTGTGGCGCTCGCGTTGGCGGAACTGGGGGTCACTGCCAATTTTGATGACGCTGAGCTCGCAGAGATCCCCGCGCACGGTGGCTGCCTGTTGATCGCCAATCATCCGCATGGCGGGCTCGACGGCCTACTTCTGATGAATATCCTGTTGCAGCGCCGAACCGACGTGCGGTTCATGGCGAATCATTTCTTGGCCAGGTTTCAGGAACTCTCTCCACTGTTCCTGAAGGTGAATCCATTCGGGGGGAGCGCTGCGAAGCGTTTCAATTCCAGCGCTGCCCGTGAGGCCCTCGCGTGGTTGCGCGGTGGCGGACTGCTGGTGGTGTTTCCCGGCGGTGAAGTCTCGAGCTTTGAGTGGCGTGAGCGACGAGTGATTGATCCCGAATGGAATGCAGGCGTGGCACGCCTCGCGGCACAGACGCAGGTGCCGGTCCTTCCCTGCCACATCGGTGGCCGTAATAGTCTGACCTTCCAGGCCGCTGGCTTGCTACACCCGCGACTGCGCACCGTGCTGCTCGCGCGCGAAATGCTGAACGCGCGCGATCGTAAGGTTGGGGTGCGATTCGGCATGCCGATTCCCTTTGAGGTACTGGCAGCGTTGCAGAACCGCCAGCAGATCACGCGCTATTTGCGCACCAAAACCTACCTCCTTGCGGAGCGCCTTAATCCGCGGTTCGTGCTCGGTCGCGCGGGCTCCCCGAAACGTCGCGAAGAAGCGCTGACCGAGGCCATTCCGCCGGCGGTTCTAACCGCGGAAATCGCCTCGTTACCAGGCTCACAACGCATTCTGACCAGTGGTCAATTCGAGGTTTGGTATGCGCAATCCGCACAGATCCCGTGGTTGCTACAGGAAATCGGCCGGTTGCGCGAAATATCGTTCCGTGAAGTGGGCGAGGGCACGGGCAAGTGCTCCGATATCGATCTTTACGATAGCTACTACTCACAGCTGTTCGTGTGGGATAACGCCAAGCAATGCATCGTCGGTGGCTACCGACTCGCGCATGCGGATGAGATCCTGCGCCAGTACGGCCCCAAGGGGCTCTACATACAGTCGCTGTTCAAACTCGCACCACAGCTACAGGCAGGGCTCGCGCATGCGATTGAGGTCGGTCGTTCGTTCGTTGCGCCGGCCTATCAACGCAGCTATTCAGCGCTGATGCTGCTGTGGAAAGGCGTCGCGACGTATATGGCGCAACGCCCGCGTTATAACGTGCTCTTTGGCCCCGTGAGTATCAGCAACGACTACCACCCAATTTCCCAGCAGATCCTGGTGCGTTTTTTGAAGCACCATAAATTCGAAAAAACCCGCGCCAGTCTCGTGAAACCACGACGACCGTTTCGTCCCAAGGATCACGAAGCGGCAGATCTTGTCGATCTGGACAGCGGGGATTTGCGCCTGGTCGCCGATCTCCTCGGGGCGGTTGAACCGGGCGATCGCGGAGTTCCGGTGCTGCTGCGCCAATACCTCAAACTCGGTGGCCAAATTTTAGGATTCAATATCGACAGCGACTTCGGCAACTCGATCGATTGCCTACTGTGGGTGGACATGCGCCGCACGGAATTGCCGCTACTGCGTAAATTCATGGGCAACGAACTGGCCGAGCACTTCCACGCCACACACTGCCAGGAGCCGGCCGCCTTTGTCGCGCGCTGAACTTTTACCAATCAATGCCCCGCGCGCGCGGCACCTGACCAAGCGCTCGCTACTCCCGCGCTGGGCACCCATCGCACCCGCTTAGAAGCCCAGCCCTGCGGATTACCGCGCGTCCTACAGGTGTGCCGCGTGTATGAGTGACGGGGAGCAGCCTTCGCTACCGTTCGACACGCAACCCGGTATATCCTTAGGGCTGAGATCTCAGGCGCGTTAGCGCGCTTTAACTGCCCGACAGAACAACTTTGCGGGTTAACGAATCATTCGCCGGGCGCACGTCCATGTTATGCGCTCACCGGTAACACTCGAGTTGCGCCACCTCGCGTAGCACTCGTAAGGGAGAACTGCCATGGCTGAATACGACATCGTGATCAAGCACGGGCTCGTGATCGACGGCACCCGGTTGCCGCGCTACAGGGCTGATATCGCGATTAAAAACGGACTCGTCGCCGACATCGGCCAGATCCCCGCGCATGCCGGCAAGCGCGTCCTGGATGCGAGCGGGCTGATTGTCGCGCCCGGCTTCGTCGATCTGCATACGCATTACGATGCGCAGCTTTTCTGGGATCCCTACTGCACCCTTTCCAGCTGGCACGGCATCACCTCTGCCGTCATTGGCAACTGTGGCTTTGGCTTTGCGCCCGTCAAGCCTGAACTGCGTGAGCGGGCGATGCAGAGCATGACCAGGGTCGAAGCGATCCCCTATGCCTCCATGAAAGAAGGCATGCCCTGGGATTGGGTGACCTTCCCCGAATATCTGGATTCCGTCGATCGCGCACCTAAAGCGATCAACCTCCTGCCCTACGTGCCGGTCGGTCCGATGCTTGTGTGGGTACTCGGCCTGGAAGCGGCCAAAGCGGGTAAGAAGCCGACGCCGGCCGAAGAGGCCGAACTGTGTCGCCTGCTCGATGAAGGACTGGATGCCGGGGGCTGTGGCTGGTCCGCGCAGCGACTCATGCCGTCGGGTCCGGCCGCAGTACAGCTCGATTATGACGGCACCCCGATGGTGACCGACGTCATGCATGACGAAACTTGCGAAGCATTCGCAAGGGTCCTCGGCCGCCGCAATCAGGGCTTCATGCAGATGACGATCGCGTCCGAGTCGCAGGCGCGCGATCGCGCGCACATGGAACGCCTGACGCAGATCGCCGGCCGTCCGCTGCTGTGGAACGTCTTGCAGGTCTTCGATCACAAACCAGAAGTCCATCGCGCCGGACTCGCCTGGTTGCGTAGCTGCCGCGAGCGTGGCTTGCGCATCTATGGGCAGGGCCTCACGACAGATGCCGGTTACGCGTTTACCTTGGCGGACTGGAATCTCTGGGATGAAAAACCCGCGTGGCGCGAAGTCACGCTGGGCACGGCAGAAGAACGCCTGGCGAAGATGTCGGATCCCAGCCGACGCGCAGCGCTGAAGGCACAGATGCCGATGGTGGTCACGAGCGGCATTCCAAATCTCGTCGTCACGGGCCCAGCAAGCCCGGAAACCGAACGCTTCCGCGATATGTTGATTAGCCACGTCGCCGAAATTACCGGCAAACATCCGGTTGATGCGCTTCTCGACATCGTGATCCACGACAAGCTTAAGACTGAGTTCTATGTGAACGGCACCAACACTTATCCTGGCTACATGGCCGAGGTGTTCAGCGATCCCTTTGTACTGCTCGGCGTCTCCGACGGCGGTGCCCATACGAAGTTCCTGACTGCCGGACGCTACCCGACCGAAACCATCACCAAGGCCGTGCGGGAATACGGTATGTTGAGCCTGGAGGAGGCGCATTGGCGCTTGAGCGCGTTGCCCGCCATGGTGGCCGGCTTCGAGGATCGTGGCGTGCTCAAACGAGGCGCGCCTGCGGACATCATTTGCTATGACCTCGAAAACCTCGCGATCAGCCCGGCTGAAATTACGCACGATCTACCGGGCGGCGAATGGCGCCGTATTCAACGCGCGCAGGGCTACCGCTACATCCTCGTGAACGGTGAAGTCACGATTGAAAACGACCAGGAAACCCACCGGTACTCAGGCTCCTTGCTACGTTTCGGCCACGCGAAGATTGCGCGCGCAGCGTGAAGCAAAGCGCAGATCACCCGCGTGCAGATGCGTTCATCGAGCGTGGATATTCGCCAAGCGCAAATGCAACGCGGATACCGAGCGACTAAAGGAGCCAAGCCGCGCAGCTCGCTTAGCGAGTTGCGCCTGAGCGCCACCGGATCAATCCGCATCGGACTCGCGATAGTGCAACCGGTACACCCGGACCGTCCAGCAGTTCCGCGAGACCCGCCGGGCTGACGATGAACGGCAGTCTGTGCCTGGTGGCCGCTACGGTTCCGGCATTTACTGCCCTCCCCGCTTAGACTTCCTGCGACATTTTTTCGGTGGTGACCGATAGCCGATGAATCAGCGTGCGCAGGAAGACTTTCAGGAACCGCACTTGGCAGTTGAGCGAGACTTGGCTTATCACCGTTGAATTGACCTTGAGCAAGGAGGTCGGGCCACGCGCGACGATGGTCGCCGTGCGGTTGGTCTTCGCGAGGTAACCCATTTCGCCGAAACAATCGCCCGCATAGAGGTTGCGCAAATTCTTGTTCAATTTACGCACCGAGACTTCCCCGTGTACGATGATATAGAAGGAGTCGTCCAGCTCGCCTTCCAGAATAATCTCCGTTCCGTCGGCGTATTCCTGCGATTTCCCAGCGCGCACGATCTCCCAGACCTCGGCGTCTGGAAAGCCCAGGAAGAACTCCAATTGCTTAATGGCCGCGAATTTTTCCTGCTCTGAGATGTTCTCGCGCGGCTGATCGAGCAGGCTGTCGAAGGCGCTGCTCAAATCGGCTGCGAGATCGCCACCCATTTGATAACGTTCGGTGCGATCCTTGGCGAGCGCCTTGGCCACGATACGCTCCAGGGCCGGGCCAACGCCACTGCGCAACTGGCCGACCGGGGGGGGGGTCTCGTGCAGAATTCGCTGCACCAGGCGCGAAAAATTTTCAGCCGCGAAGGGGTGCTTGCCAGAAAGCAGTTCAAACATGACTATCCCTAACGAAAAAATATCCGTCTGATTCGTCAGGTAATCTTCGGTGATCTGCTCCGGCGACATATAGCGCGGTGAGCCCACCAGGCCGAGTGGCATCGTTTCTGTCGCATCCATCTTGGTCAAATGCGCGATGCTGAAATCCCCGATCTTCACCTCCATCTCCTCGGTCACGAGGAGATTGGTCGGCTTGATGTCGCGATGGATGACCCCTTGCTTGTGGGCATAATCGAGCGCTTTAGCACACTTAAAAGCGATTTCCACGACTTTGTCGATGGGGAGCAGGTTATCGGCACGACAGAACGGCTTGAGCGTCTGTCCGCCCTCGACGTATTCCATCACGATGTAACAGATCTCGCCGTCTACCCCGGCATCAAAGATGCTGATGACGTTCGGATGGGTCAAGCGCCCCGCAGTGTGCGCTTCGTTGAAGAACATTTTGCGATAGCGCTCTCCGGATTCTTCATCGCTGAGCTGTTCGGCATGCGCCACCTTGATCGCGACTGAGCGGTCAAGGTATGGGTCGTGGCCCAAGTAAACGATGCCCATGCTGCCACGGTTGATCTCGCGGATGACAGCGTACTTGCCTAAACGTGGCGGGATGTCATTACTCATTCGAACAACAGAATATCACGGTGATATAGTGAGCGCGCAGTTCGAAAGCAGTCACAGTGTGTCTGGATCCCAAAGTTGACCGCCATCACGACTAAGCTTATTAACGACCGCAACGGCACGAGAATTTTGAACTTGCGCAAGTTCCACCCCGGCAGCCGCGGTCTGAGGGAATCGTCGAAGCAGATTCCTAAGCCCGCAGCTGCTCACCGAACACGAAGCTGGAGACCGTATGACAGCCACCCGCAACCGCCTACGCGCCGAACTCACCTCCCATGCGGCAGCATGGCGCACCCAGCGCACGGATGCCCTGTTCACGAGCGATCCGTCACGACACGAAGACTTCAGTCGTGAAGCGGGCGGACTCGTACTCGACTACAGCAAGAACCGACTCGACCGAACGACCCTTAAAATTTTGCTAGAACTGGCGGAGGCGCATGGGTTGCGCCACCGGATTACCGCGATGTTCGCCGGGCATCTTATTAATCGCACCGAACAGCGCGCGGTGCTGCATGTCGCGTTGCGTGCGCGCCGAGACAACAATCTGGTCCTCGCTGGCGAGAAGATCAGCGCCCAGGTGGACGCCGTCAAAATCCGCATGCGGCAGATGGTAGAGGGCTTGCACAGTGGCAACTGGACCGGGTTCAGCGGCAAGCCGATCACGGATATCGTCAATATCGGTATTGGCGGTTCGCATCTCGGCCCCGTGCTGGCGAACGAGGCCCTGCGCCAAGATCACCTGGGACAGGTCCAGGTGCACTTCGTGTCGAACGTCGACGGCGGCGATATCGCACACCACCTCGCGAGCCTAGTGCCGGAACAGACCCTGTTCATCATCGCCTCCAAATCGTTTACCACGCCAGAAACTTTGTTGAACGCGCACACGGCCGAACGCTGGCTGCGAGACGCCAGTCCAACTGCCGCAAACCTCGCGCCGCATTTCATCGCGATCACCGCACGCTCGGACCGCGCGGCGACCTTCGGCGTGGCCCCGGATAACGTGCTGCCGATGTGGGATTGGGTCGGTGGTCGCTTCTCGTTGTGGTCGGCGATCGGGCTACCGATTGCGCTTGCCATCGGCATGACGCATTTCGAGCATCTACTGGCAGGCGCAGAAGAAATGGATCATCACTTCCAAACCGCCGAGTGGGCCGATAATCTGCCGGTTCTGCTCGCCATGATCGGGATCTGGAACACGAATTTTCTAGGCGCCGAGACTTTCGCAGTCGTGCCCTACGAGGAGCGACTGCGGCACTTGCCCGCCTACCTCCAGCAACTCGAGATGGAAAGCAACGGCAAGCGCGTGACCATGGACAACGAGGCTGTCGAAAGCCATACGGCACCGATTCTATGGGGTGGTATCGGAACCAATGTACAACACGCATTCTTCCAGTTGCTGCATCAGGGCACACGCCTCGTCCCGGTGGATTTCATTCTGCCACTACACAACCCGCGTTCGCCGCCAGGACACCACGACATGCTGGTCGCGAACTGCCTCGCACAGGCCGAGGCGCTGATGGGAGGGCGCACGGCCACCAGTCTGGAAGGGCAAGCGACGGTCGTCGAGGACATCGACCTCCCATTGCATCGCGCCAGCCCCGGCAATCAACCGAGCAATCTGCTGCTGTTCGATGCTCTGACGCCGCATACGCTCGGCGCGTTGCTCGCCCTATACGAGCACAAGACCTTCGTGCAGGGCGTGGTGTGGGAAATTAACTCCTTCGACCAATGGGGGGTAGAACTGGGCAAAGAACTGGCGCAGACACTGCTCGACGAAATCACCACCGGCCAGGTCAGCGATCACCATGATGGCTCGACAAGGGCGGCATTGAGTCGGTATCTCGCGCGGCGACCGAAGCTCTGGCCTGCAACCCTGGAAGCCAGGGGCGTGCCCTAGCCACCTGAATTCCAGAATTGCGCGGCCTGGCTTTCTGATGGTTTGATTCACTGATCGCGTCAACCCGATGCCCATCAACACGCGCGGATCACGCTCCACGCACCACCAGTTCCGTCGTCTTCGCTAAGCGTTCGCTCAAAACACGCAGAAATACTCGACTGAAACGCAGCTGACAATCCGCCGAAACCTGCTCGATTAAAGTAGCGTTGACCTTCATCAGCGAGACCTGACCCTCTGCGTTAACCGTGGCTGTGCGACGAGTCTTGTTGAGATACCCCATTTCGCCGAAGCACTCGCCACTCTTCAAGCGGCCGAGCAACCGGCCTTGCTTGGTCACGTTTACCGCGCCGTGGATGATGACGAAGAATGAATCGTCGATGTCACCTTCCTGGATGATCGCCTCGCCAGGCGCTGCTTCCTGCCATACGCTCGCGCGAATGATTTCCCAGATCTCGGCATCGGGAAAGTCACGGAAGAAGTCCAGGGGTTTGACCAGTTCGAATTTCTCGCGCGCCGGGATCTCTTCCTGGGGACGCTCGAGATGCGTGAACGCCATGCTCAGATCGGACGCGAGATCGAGTCCCATGCGATAACGCCGCTCGGGTGCCTTCTCGAGACATTTGACGACGATGCGCCCGAGAATTGGCGGTAAGTCCGGTCGGTGGGTTTCGAGCGGCGTGGGTTCCTCATTGATCACCCGGTGTATGAGGTCGGAGAAGCTTTCGCCGCCGAACGGATGGCGACCGCTGAGCATTTCGTAGAACACGATCCCTAGGGAGAACAAATCGGTCTGGTGCGTGATCGTGTCTTCCTGTACCTGCTCGGGAGACATGTAGCGAGGAGAACCCACAAAGCCCATCGGCATGGTCTGAGACATATCAGTGCGATTGATATGCGCGATACTGAAATCGGCGATTTTCACATCCATCTCCGGCGTAAGCAGGATGTTTGAGGGCTTGATATCCCGGTGGATCACGCCCTGGCGATGCGCATAGTCCAGGGCTTTGGCGCAGCGAAATATGAGTTCTGCGACCTGGTTGACCGGCAACAGATTATCGCCACGGCAGTAAGTACGGAGCGTATCACCGTGCTCAATCAGCTCCATCACGATATAGCATCGGTCCTCGTCAACGCCGGCATCGAAAATATCGAGGATATTGGGATGACGCAACATGCCGGCGGTATGCGCCTCGTTGAAGAACATCTTCCGAAAGCGCTCGCCGGCCTCGCGATCCTTAAGGGCATCCGCCAACGCGACTTTGACTGCGACCTGGCGATCGATATAGGGATCGTAGGCTTGATAAACCACGCCCATACTGCCGCGACCGACCTCGCGAACGACTTCATATTTGCCAAGTTTGGTGATCATGAATTTGCATGTCCCGCCACGCGACCGCGGCAAAGGACTTGTTGAGATACCGGCTAGTGTACCCGACCGGCCACACGTGGCGCCCCTCTGGCTCCGGTATACTGTGTGCATGAAACTTCCGGGGTCTCGATTTTCACGCTATTTCCTGATCGCCTGGGTCGCGCTGGTCGCTTTCGGCGCCGGGGTGCATCTCGCGCGATCAGGCGCCCCGAACGTCAGCGAGCCAGAGATCCAGGGCTTTTTGTGGCCTGATCCCCCTCTGCTGGGGGCATTTACCCTGCAGGCTGCAAACGGCGGGGAGTTGAACGAGCGCAACCTGCGCGGCAAATGGACTTTGCTCTTCTTCGGCTTCACCCACTGTCCGGATGTCTGTCCAACGACCCTCAGTACGCTGAAATCCGTGCGCGTGGCACTGCATGACCTGCCTGAATTCGATCAGCATGCGCAGGTTTTGTTTGTGTCCGTGGATCCAGCGCGCGATACCCCCGCCGCCTTGCAGGCCTATGTCAGCTACTTCGACCCCACGTTTATTGCGGCTACCGCGGCGCCCGAGGTTTTGAATTCGCTGACGCGCCAGCTCGGCATTCTGTACGTCAAAGTCCCGACTCAGGATCCCGCGGTGTACACCTTCGATCACACGGCATCCGTGCTCCTCGTCGCGCCCGATTTGCGTTTGCTTGGGGTATTCTCGCCGCCCCATGAGGCGCAAGACTTGGCGGATCGCATTCGAGGCATCGTCCAGTTCATCGACAAACCTCCATGAAATACGTGATCCTCACGAGTCTCGTGCTCGCCAGTCTCCAAGCCGATGCCTGCAGCGGCCTTGAGGCTAGCGGGGCGTGGGTGCGAGAAGGCCCCCCCGGGGCTGCCGTGCTCGCCGGCTTTGGCGAGTTGCGCAATGCCGGTCCGCAACGCCTCACGATCACCGGCGTACGCGGCGCGCAATTCAAGCACGTGATGCTGCATCAGACGGTGTTTACTCATGGAGAGGCGCGCATGGAGTCGCGTGACACCTTACTGATCGCGGCTAAGGCCTCGCGCGTACTGGCGCCGAATGGCCTGCATCTGATGCTGATGAATCCGTACACCGCGTTGCGAGCCGGTCAGCGGGTCACCATCGAATTCGAATGCGGAGACGCGCGCACGCCTCTCTCCTTTCCAGTGCGCCGGACCGCGCCCTGACACAACCCCACGCGCGGTTGAAACCCCAAGTCATGGAGTCCTGGTTGCGGTTCAAAGACTGGTGCGGCGTGCTACCCCAATACCTCGCACCTCAGCACAGACTTTCTCGGTTGATGCATCGGCTGGCGCGCTCCGAACGCCCGTGGCTCGCGCAACGGTTGATTCGCGCCTTCATGGCGTGCTATCCAATTGATCTCCGCGACGCGATCGAGTCTGACCCCACCCGTTATCGCTCGCTCAATGCGTTTTTTACGCGTGCGTTACGCGCACACGCGCGACCCCTACCTGCGGATACTCAGGTTCTGATCTCACCGGTAGACGGCCAGTTGAGTCAGTTCGGCGTGCTGGCTGGCGGCACGCTGTTACAGGCAAAAGGGCACCGCTATTCGGTAACGCAACTGCTCGCCATTGAGAATACGACCGCGCATCCGTTTCGTCATGGTCATTTTGCAACCCTCTATCTCGCTCCGCATAACTATCATCGCGTGCACGTTCCTTGTGACTGCACGCTCGAAGAAGTCGTCTATGTGCCTGGCCGCCTATTTTCAGTCAATACACACACGGCACGCGTGGTGCCCGCGCTCTTTGCGCGCAACGAGCGCGTCATCCTGCGCTGCACCGGCCAGGGCGGGGAATTTGCCGTGGTGCTCGTGGGCGCGATGTTAGTCGGTAGCATGGCGCTCGAATGCGTTGACCTCGCACCCCTCTATGCGCAACGACTGTTCAAGCGGATACGCTTCGAGCAGGGGATCCCGATCGCACGCGGAGCGGAAATCGGTCGCTTCAATATGGGATCCACCGTGATTCTGGTGTTCGCACGCGAAACCAGCGAATGGAATGAGGACGCGTCACCCGGCATGACCGTGCAGGTCGGCCACGCGATCGGCCGATGGCGCAGCGCGAGATCGGCCGACCTGCCGGGTGGCTATCCCGCACAGGATTCGCCTCAATCGTCTTAATGGCTGCCGTGACGTTGGGGGCGGAATGGGCTCAGGGCGAGTAGGGAATCGCTGCCGCCAGGCACACCGACATCAACACGTTGGGCAACAGTCCCAGGATCAGAACGACCATCCCATTCACGGACAAAATCAGACGAAGATCCGCCGAGCTCGTGATGGGATATGAGGACTCCGGTTCGTCGAAATACATGAGCTTGACCACGCGCAGGTAGTAGAACGCGCCGATCAGCGAGAACATCACCGCAACCCCTGCCAACCACACATAATCGGCCGCGATCACTTCCTTCAGCACCGACCACTTGGCCCAGAAACCCCCGAACGGCGGTACCCCGGCCATCGAGAACATCAGAATAAGCAGGATGAACGCGAACCAAGGACTGCGCTTGGCAAGCCCCGCAAGATCACTCAGTTGGTCTGCTTCGGAACGCGCCGAACACAGCAGGATGATCGAACCGAAAGCCCCCATGCTCATCAGCGCATAAAGCGTGACATAGAACATGGAAGCAGCATATCCGTTCGCACTCGCCGAGATCAGCCCGAGCAACATGAATCCCATATGCGCAATCGTAGAGTACGCCAGCATGCGTTTGAAATTGCGCTGCGCGATCGCGAGCAAATTCCCGACCCCCATCGAGAGTATCGCAAGAATGATCAGCATCTGCTGCCACTGCTCGGCCAGGCCCTCGAGACCGTCAACCAGCAGGCGCATGGCCATGCCGAACGCGGCGAGTTTCGGCGCGGTACCGATGAACTGGGTGACTGGTGTTGCCGCACCCTGGTAGACATCTGGCACCCACATGTGGAACGGAACGAGCCCGAGTTTGAACGCAATCCCGACCACCAGGAATACCAGTCCGAATGTGAGCAGCAGCCGCTGGGATTCGAGATTGCCGATCGTGATCAGGAGTTCCGTCAGGTCGAGCGTGCCAGCCACCCCATAGAGCATCGACATCCCGTACAGCAGCAGGCCAGAGGCCAACGCGCCCAGCACGAAGTATTTCATCGCGGCTTCAGAGGCCACCACCGAGTCACGCTGGATCGCCACCAGCGAATATAGCGATAGCGACAACAACTCAAGCCCGAGGTAGACGGTGAGCAGACTACTTGCGGATACCAGAATCATCATGCCTAGCGTCGCGAACAGCGCCAGCGGATAGTACTCACCGTGAATTTCGTCCTGTCGCTTCGCAAAGTACTCGCGCGCATAAAAGAACGACAGCAGTACCAAGGCCAGTAGGAACGTCTTGAGGACAACCCCCATCACATCGAGCCGCAGGGTGCCCGCGAAGCCGAACATCGCCGCCTCGGGCACGAAGCTCGCGACCTGCGCCAGCACGACCACACAGGTAACCACCGCCGCCCAGAAGGTCGCATCGGGATTACGCTTGCCGACGAACGCATCGATCAGCAACACGGCACACGCCAGCACGAGCAGAGTGGTTTCCGGCAGAATCAGCGCAATGTCATTCATAGATGGCGATTGAAGTTTTGGATTGTGCGACTTGCTGGAGCAAGTGATCGATACTGACCTGCATCGTGTCCAGTAGCGGTGCCGGCCAGAGGCCCAGCGCCAGCACGGCGAGCGCAAGCGTCGCGAGGATGAAGGTCTCGCGCCCATTGATATCCGTGAGTTCCGCGACGTGGGAATTACGGACCTCACCGAAGGCCACGCGTTTGTACATCCACAGGGTGTAGGCGGCGCCCAAAATCAACGTGGTTGCGGCCAGAAACGCATACCACGGGTTGGCCTTGAAACTGCTCAGGATCACCAGGAACTCACCGACGAAGCCGGAAGTTCCGGGCAAGCCGGCATTGGCCATCGAGAACAGCAGCAGGAACGCGGCGAAGCGCGGCATCGTATTGGCCACACCGCCGTAATCGTTAATCATGCGGCTGTGCATGCGGTCATACAGCATGCCCACGCACAGGAACATGGCGCCGGAGATGAAGCCGTGGGAAATCATCTGCACCATCGCGCCTTCAACGCCCATCACCGCGTCGTGCCAGTTACCGGTCGTCGCGTAAACATCGAATATCATGAACACGCCGAGGGTCACGAAACCCATATGGGAAATCGAAGAGTACGCAATGAGTTTCTTCATATCCTGCTGGACGAGCGCCACAAATCCAATATAGACGATGGCGATCAACGACAGGGCAATCATCAACCAATCCAGCGAAGCGGCACCATCGGGTGTGATCGGCAGACTGAAGCGCAGAAAGCCGTAGCCACCCATTTTGAGCATGATTGCAGCCAACACGACTGATCCACCAGTGGGCGCTTCAACGTGTGCATCGGGTAGCCAGGTGTGCACCGGCCACATGGGTACCTTGACGGCAAAGGCGAGCAGAAAGGCTATGAATATCCAGCGCTGTTCATTGAGCGTCAGCACCACGTCGTACATATCCTGTAACGCGAAGCTGTTGGCCTGCGCGTATAGATACAGCAGCGCCACCAGCATGAACACCGAGCCCAGGAACGTGTATAGGAAAAACTTGATGGTGGCATAGACCCGCTGCGGCCCACCCCAGATACCGATAATAAGAAACATCGGAATCAGCATCGCTTCCCACAGCACATAGAACAGCATCGCGTCGCGCGCACTGAACACACCCACCATCAGTCCTTCGAGGATTAGAAAGGCGCCCAGGTACTGGTTAACTCTATCCGCGATCACATCCCAGCCGGCCAGAATCACCAGCACGGTCGTGAAGGTCGTCAGCAGGATGAGCGGTAGTGCGATGCCATCGATGCCGAGAGAGTAATAGATCTTCCACGCTTCAATCCACGCCAAATGCTCCGTGAATTGCATGGCGGCGGTGGTGGCGTTGAAATCGCGATACAGCAGCAGCGACAGGGCGAAGGTTCCGATAGAGATTAGCAGGGCGTCCTGTTTAACCGCGCGATCCAATAGCTTGCTACCCGCAAAGATTACCCAAAGACCCCCTAGGATCGGCAACCAGATACACAGGCTCAGAAGGGGAAGATCAGTGTGCATAGTCAATTGCCGGTGGGGCTGGTGCCTGGAGAATCAGCGGTTTCATACGAGCAGGTGATGGACAAACACGCCGAGCAAGGCCAGCAGGCCAATGATCATGGCGAACGCGTAGTGATACAGGTAACCCGATTGTAATTGACGCATCACGCCGGACACCCAGCCCACGAGCTTGGCTGAGCCGTTAACCATCACCCCGTCGATCACCGCCACATCACCCCAGCGCCATAAGGCGCCCCCGGTGCCCCGCGCACCGCCGGCAAAAAACCACTCGTAGAAGCGATCAAAGCCGTATTTATCCAGCAACAGCGCGTGCAGTGGCTTAAAGGCGCTCGCAATCCGCGCCGGCAGCGATGGGTGTTTGAGGTACAGAAACCAAGCCACCACGACGCCCGACATGGCGAGCCAGAACGGCGGCTGCAGCATGCCGTGCCAAATAAATGAGCCGGCACCCTCGAAATGCAGCGCCATATGGTGCAGCACATCGTGTGCTGGGAGCACCTGGAGGCTACTGCCGAAATAATCGCCGAACACCATCGGACCGGCGCCGATCACGCCCGCGACCAGTGAAGGCACGGCGAGCGCAACCAGCGGCACCCAGATCACTGCCGGCGATTCGTGCAGATGTTCCTTAGTGTGATGATCCATGCGCTCCTTGCCGTGGAACACCATAAACACAAGGCGGAAAGAATACAGCGCCGTGACGAACACGCCGATCAGACAGGCCCAGTAGCCAATCTGCGCTCCGGGCGTGTGCGAGAGTTTTACGGCTTCGATGATCGCGTCTTTGGAGAAAAATCCGGCGGTCCCGGGAAAGCCGATCAAGGCCAAAGATCCGATTAGGGACGTGATCCAGGTGATCGGCATATGGCGGCGTAGCCCGCCCATCTTGCGCATATCCTGCTCGTGATGCATACCCATGATCACGGAGCCGGCGGCCAGAAACAGCAGTGCCTTAAAGAAGGCATGCGTGAACAGATGAAAAATTGCCGCGGCATACGCAGACGCGCCGAGCGCGACTGTCATGTAGCCGAGCTGCGAGAGCGTTGAGTAGGCGATCACCCGCTTGATATCGTTCTGTACGAGGCCGAGAAGACCCATGAAGATGGCGGTCGTGGCGCCGATTAACAGCACCACCGAGAGCGCGGTGGTGGACAATTCGAACAATGGCGACATGCGCGCCACCATGAAGATTCC
>JAYTEX010000031.1:0-9665 GCA_043734785.1 Pseudomonadota bacterium
CCACTCGCGGCAACGCCGGGAGCGCCACTCGAACTCGATGGGGAGGCGCTGGAACTCATCGCGTTGGCGCTCGACGGTCAGCCAATCTTGCCCGCGCACTATCGCCTAGAACCCGAACGCCTACGCATTGCGCAGGTACCCGACCAGTTCACGCTCTCGATCACCGTGCGCATCTACCCGGAGAAGAACACTCAGCTAATGGGTCTGTTCGCCTCTCAGGATGGTTATTTCACGCAGTGTGAGGCCGAGGGATTCCGCCGCATCACCTACTATCTGGATCGACCCGATGTCATGGCGCGCTTCACCACGACCATCCGCGCCGAACGATCGCGCTTTCCGCGCTTACTTTCCAACGGCAATCAAATCGCGGTTGGCGAGGACGGCGCTGATCGCCACTGGGCGAAATGGCGCGATCCGTTTCCCAAGCCCGCATATCTGTTCGCGATGGTCGCCGCCAAACTCGACTTACTGGAAGATCGCTTCGTCACCTGCTCCGGCCGCGAGGTCACACTCGGTGTGTATGTTGAGCCCGGCCGGCTCGATCAGTGTGGCTTCGCAATGGAAGCGCTCAAGTCGGCGATGCGCTGGGATGAGCAGGTGTTCGGTCTGGAGCTCGATCTCGATCAGTACATGATCGTCGCTGTTTCAGATTTCAATATGGGCGCGATGGAGAACAAAGGCCTCAACATTTTCAACACGAAGTACGTGCTGGCCCGCGCAGATCTCGCGACCGACGACGACTTCATGATGCTCGATCGCGTGATCGCGCACGAATACTTTCATAACTGGACCGGCAATCGCGTGACCTGCCGGGACTGGTTTCAGCTCAGCCTGAAGGAAGGTCTCACGGTCTTTCGGGACCAGCAGTATGGCGGGGATCGCTACTCCCAAGCGGTGCAGCGCATTCAGGAAGTGCGCAATTTGCGCAATGGCCAGTTTCCAGAGGACGCCGGTCCTATGGCGCATCCGGTGCGACCATCGGCTTACATGGAGATCAGCAACTTTTATACGGCGACGATCTACAACAAAGGCGCCGAAGTGGTGCGCATGATTCATACCCTGCTCGGGGCCGCGAAGTTTCGCCAGGGGATGGATCTCTATTTCGCGCGTCACGACGGGCACGCCGTGCGCACCGAAGATTTTGTGGCTGCGATGCACGATGCCTCGGGGATCGATCTATCGCTGCTGCAGCGTTGGTACGACCAAGCCGGCACACCGCGCGTGCAGGTCACCGCGCACTACGACGCTGGTGCGCAGGAATACGCGCTGACTTTCGTGCAGACCTGCGCGTTAACCCCCGGCGAGACCGACAAGCAGCCGTTCCCGATTCCCATCGCGATCGGCATGTTGGACGCCGAGGGCCGAGCAATGCCGCTGGTCGCCAGCGATACTACGCCGCTCGCGGCTGACGGCACCGTCTACCTGCTGACGGCACCCACACAAACCCTGACCTTGCAGCAGGTCAAGTCTGTACCAGTGCCCTCGCTGCTGCGCGGATTTTCGGCGCCGGTCAATCTCGAATTCGACTATGCCGATGCGGAGTTAGCACTCCTGATGGCACACGATAGTGATCCTTTCAATCGCTGGGAGGCGGGCCAACGGCTGGGGATGCGGGTGCTCCTGAACGGCATTGCGGCGGTGCGCGGCGGCCGCATGCCAGAATTTGCTCCTGCATTCACGGATGCCTGCGCACGCATCCTTGCCGACGCCGCGCGGGATCCCGCGTTCGCGGGGGAAGCTTTGAATTTACCGGCGGCTGGATTCATCGCAGAACAAATGGATGAGATTGATCCGGACGCCATTCTGCAAGTGCGCACCGCCTTGCGCCGCGATCTCGCGCGATATCTGCGCGAGGACTTCATGCGCACCTATGAGACCGTCGCGGTGTCCGGTCCGTATGCTGGGACGCCTGAGGCCACCGGCTGGCGGGCGCTCCGTAATGTCTGTCTTGGCTATTTGATGGAACTCGAAGCACCGGAGATCCAGGCGCAGTGCTATATCCAGTGCCACACGGCAGACAACATGACGGATGCAATCGCGGCGCTCGGCGCGCTCGCGAATTCCAATTGCCCGCAACGCCGCGTGGCGCTGGATGAATTCTACGCGCGCTGGCAACACGAACCGCTCGTGCTAGACAAGTGGTTCGCCGTGCAGGCCACCTCGCGGCGACCGGGCACGCTTGAAGAAGTCGAAGCATTGCTCGGGCATCCCGCCTTTGAGTTAACCAATCCGAACCGGGTCCGCGCGCTGATCGGGGCTTTCTGCCAGGCGAACCACGCCGGTTTTCACGCCGCCGACGGCCGCGGTTATCGCTTCGCCGCCGCGCAGATCATCGCACTCGATCCGATTAATTCACAGATCGCCGCGCGCCTCGCGCGTGCCTTTGATCGCTGGCGCAAGTTCGATCCCGGCCGGCAGGCCCATGCACGGCAGGCGTTGTCGATGGTGCGTGAAAATGCGGGATTGTCAAAAGACACCACGGAAGTGGTGACTCGTGCGCTCGCCCCGGGGCTCGCACGGGCGATGAAGAACTGACTCAACCATCGAGCACCCCGTCCCTGTCTCCGTAACGGCGCGAGCGCTGCGCCCGCGATCATTCAGTCGTCTTTTATTAGGAGTTCAATGTGTTCAAAGGAATTTTCTTCGATCTAGGTGGCACTCTGCTCAGCTATCACCAGGTCAATCGTATTCATGCGCCACTGCTACTCGAAGCGGCGACGCGTATCAGTACCGACAGCGATCCGCAGGCGGTGAAACTTGCCTACGTACAGGCCGTGAAGGAGACTACTGAGCGCTATGCCCCAATGGATTATTACCTGCATCGCGACTTTTTCCTGGATACCTTTGCGCGCTGCTTCGAGTTACTCAACACCCCAGTGACCTCCGAGATCAAGGGCTGGTACCAACACGAACATCTGCACCGAATTCGAGATTGCCTGGAACTGAAAACCGATTGCCACGCGATACTTGCGCAGTTAAAGGCGCAAGGTCTGTATCTTTCAGTCGTCTCCAATATTGATGACGACATGCTCGAACCCATCGTGGCGCGCGACGGCTTGCACCATTACCTCGACCACTGGACAAGTTCGGAAACCGCGCAGTCCTGCAAGCCGCACCGTCGATTCTTCGAGCTCTGTCTGGAAAAATCTGGCCTTGCCGCGCAAGACGTTCTGTTTGTCGGGGATTCGCCCGAACACGACATTGATGGCGCGGCCAGAGTGGGCATGAAAACAGCGCTGATTGTGAATGAAGGCGACGAGCCGCCATTGCAAAGCGGCCGCGCCAGCGCTGTACCTGATTATGTCATTCACAGTTTAACGGAATTGCTCGACCTCGCGCGGGTACTTCCCCATGCAAAAAATATTTCAACCCCGACCCCGTCGACCTTCCACTCGCGCTAACCACTGGCAAGCCTCTTCTACCCGATAGTATTTGGCAGATCTTTCTTTGAAAAAAATCGCACTCTTTGTCGATGTTCAGAATATCTATTACACCACCCGAGACGCCTATGGCCGGAATTTTGATTACAACGCATTCTGGGCGGTGGCGACTGCCGGTCGCGAGGTGGTCAAGGCGGTGGCTTATGCGATCGACAAGGGCGATGAGAAACAACAACAGTTTCAACGGATTCTTCGTGCGATAGGCTTCGAGGTAAAATTAAAGCGCTACATTCAAAGAGCCGACGGTTCAGCGAAAGGGGATTGGGATGTGGGTATTACCCTGGATGTGATGGAGCATGCGGCGCAGGCGAATATCGTGATTTTGGCGTCCGGTGACGGTGATTTTGATTTATTGGTGCAGCGCGTCATCGAGAAATATGGCGTGGAGGTTGAGGTCTACGGTGTCGCGCAATTGACTGCGGCATCCTTGAAGGCGGCCGCCACTCGATTTTCACCGATTGGTAGTGATTTGCTATTAGCGCTCAAGAAACTGTAGCGATAGTTCCCGATGCCTGAGTAAACGTCGATCACCGGCGTGGTTCCGCCTGCTCAACGCAGCCGTGCTTCCGAGGTTTTAAACGTGGTTACATCGACTGCTACCGTACGCTCGCCGACTATGATTTGAATCTGACCATCCTGAATCAGACATTGCAGGTGCATGTTGCGGTTGGCCAACGTGGCGAGGGCGAGGCTGCTCGCTGCCGGCACGTTAATCACGCTCAAATTTCGGGTCCGTACCAACGCCGGGGCAATTTTCTCCCACCAGGTGTCGCTGGTGCGGCCGCTGTACGTGAGGACGACCACTTCACGTGCGCGCCCGCAGGCCTTGCGTATACGTTGTTCATCGGGGTGCCCCACATCGACCCAAAGCTCGATCGCGCCAGTCAAGTCCTTGCGCCACAGGTCTGGCTCATCCTGGGTGCTGAGGCCCCGCCCGAAACTTAGCCATTCGTGTGCATGCATGGCGTAGGCCAACAGTCTAATCATCAACCGCTCGTCGGTCTCGGACGGATGTTGAGCGACGGTCAAGGCGTGCGTCTGGTAGTAATGCCGATCCATATCGCTGATCTGTAGCTCGGTCTTAAAAACAATCGCGCTTAGCGCCATACGCTTATTCCGAAAATCCGACTATAAAGCGATCGCGACTGGATAGATCCGCACCGTCTAGCGCGCGCGCAGAATTTCTGCGGCATATTCGAAGGTGCGTCGTCGCGCGGCGTGATCGTAGATCTGGGCGGTCAACATAAGTTCATCAGCCTGGGTCGCGTCGATGAACGCTTCGAGCTTGCGTTGCGCAGTCTGAGGCGAGCCGACGCAGGAATATTGCAGCGCATGGTCCACCCCAGCGTGCTCGGCTGCCGTCCAGTAAGCGTTCATATCGTCAAGCGGTGGCTGCAGCTTACCCGGCGCGCCACGAAACAGATTCGTGAACTGCTGCTGCGCGGAGGTGAATAAGTGCGCCGCCGCCCTATCGGTGTCAGCGATAAAGACGCCGACACCCAACATCACATAGGGCCGCTCGAGCTGAGCCGACGGTTTGAAGCGCCGCCGATAGACCTCGATCGCCTGCAGTAGCGCATCAGGCGCAAAGTGCGACGCGAACGCATACGGCAAGCCTAGGGCTGCCGCGAGTTGCGCCCCGAACAGACTCGAGCCCAGTATCCACAAGGGCACCGCGAGTCCCGCACCCGGCACGGCTTGCACCTGTTGGCCAGGTTGTACGGGGCCGAACAGCGCCTGCAGTTCCTGCACATCCTGCGGAAAACGTTCAGCGCTGGTGACGCTATCCCGCCGTAACGCGCGCGCCGTGACCATGTCGCTCCCGGGCGCGCGTCCCAGCGCGAGATCGATACGACCCGGATACAAGCAAGCCAAGGTGCCGAACTGCTCGGCAATCACGAGCGGCGAATGATTGGGCAGCATGATGCCGCCTGCGCCAACGCGAATAGTCGACGTGCCCGCCGCGATATGCGCAATCACCACCGAGGTCGCGGCGCTCGCGATGCCTGGCATATTGTGATGCTCAGCCACCCAGTAGCGATGATAGCCCCAGCGCTCCGCGTGCTGCGCGAGGTCGAGAGAGTTGCGAAACGCCTGCGCCGGTTCGCTACCTTCCGGCACTGGCGCCAGATCAAGAACTGAAAACCGCATCTCGACCTACCCCCGTCCGATCAACAGAAGATCGTCAGCACACCCGTATAGGCGTACAAGCGATTGTGGAAAATCTCTCCGTTCGCAAAGAACCCAACCAGAGGAAGATCGCCCAAGGCGTCCCGGATTATCCGGAGCTCACAAGAGTTTTCACCGAACTGGTGGCGCCCGCGCCCGAGGCAGGAATAGTAGAGCGCGCCGCGCGGTGCGGTGCCCATCCGTTGTTTCAAATCACTCAGCATCCGTTGGAGGTCGTCACGTGCGGTGTTGCCATCACGACGGCAGAAAATAATTTCCGTGTCTGGCGTCAGGTACTCACCGATCGCCAGCATGTTCTGGGCGGGGTCGATGCCGAGCAGATTACGGACCAGATAATCGGCCTTATCGGAGCCCGCGATCGGGAAGCCGGCAAAAATATATCCACCCGCACGGCGGAGATCTTGCGCGATAACGTCGCCCACTTCTTCCTTGAAGACCTCCAGCGCTGGGCGGTGATCGAGTTCAATCAGAATATTCTGATCACAGGCCGTGATGCGGTGGGACTTTCCGATCGGCGTACAGCCTTGCGTGTGACTGGTCACCACCGGTATCGCGCTCGAGAACAACACGCCCGACAGACCTCCTGCGGCGACCGAACCCGAGATCTGTAGGTTGGTGCTGCGTGAGGAGGTCACGCCACCGACACAAAAAGCCCCCGGGACCCGTGCGCCCAGTTCCTGGATCAACCGCCCCATGTGTTCATTCGAGGGATCCGCGTGAAGAACCCCAAAGTGACTTTGGTCTTCGTTGAGCCAATCCGCCTGCGCCCGTAGAAACCCCGTCAAACTGGCGGTCTGCATCGGTAATGCGCGAAATGCCTCGACCGGAAAAGAAGCGATCATGATCGCGAGCGCTGGAGCGTCGTAATACTCCTGCGCGGTGGCACTGATGCCGAGCCCCGTCGTGCCGGTCCAATGAATGATGCCGGTTTGACGCTGCAACTCGGCCACGACCCGCGCGAGATCGGGCACCAGCACATCGGTCGCGTACACAAAGCCAAAATTCGCTGCCTCGTGCACCGGACCGATCGCGGCGAGGCACCGCTCCAGGAGCTCATCGGCACTTCCGCCCGAAGCATGTCCAACCTGGAATCTTTGCATGGCGCGATGCGGTGCCTTGTTCAGCCTGGAAATGTCGCTACGTGCTGGAGTATCGTGCTCATACGGGCGCTCCTTCGGCTCGCACTATACCGGAACTCTCCACCCTCATCGTAGTGACAGCGAATCCGCTGTGCGCCACTCGCGCCGGAGGATGCTGTAAACGGCCGATGACCGCACCCGCCCGTCCCACACAATTTTGTCTTCGCGCAGAATTCCGTCGAGCCGCGCGCCAAGTTTTTCGATAGCCTTACGGGAGCGAATATTCAAGGCATCGGTCTGCAAGACAACACGATTGACGTTGCAATGGGTGAACGCATGATCGATCAGCAGATTCTTGCATTCGCGATTGACCTTGCCGCCTTGAAAGGCAGTTGCTATCCAGGTCGCTCCTATCTCGATACTTCGATTACGTAAATCTAATGAGAGGTACGACGTGCTGCCGATACATGCACCAAACGTTCGATGAAGGATCGCGAAAGGAATACGCTCGCGCCGAGTCTGCAGGGCAAGCGCCAGTTCAATCTCCCCGCGCATGCCCGTTTCATCCAAGGGCGGTTTTCGGATCCACCATTGCCACAAATCTGGATCGGCACCACAGCGCGATAGATCGACAAGATGTGCGCGCGCAAGCGGGACGAGCGACACGGTCGTACCATCCAGTCTGAGCGGCAGGTTGCCATTAAAAGTCATCTGCGGCGATCAGCCAGCAGATCAGGTAGCGTCTTCGTCACTTTGTGCTTCTCGCCTCCCGAACGAGGCTGGACTCTACCGGATCCCAACAACAGGGGGAATGTACCGCGACCATTGCCCGACCAGGCTAGGCCTGTCCTGGCGCCCACGGTGGGGAAATCCCCGATACACTGTCGCCTCCTTTTTTTACCAGGATCTGGGCTATGCCCGCCACCCACCGCAAACAGGCCATCGCGGCCGTGATCGGCAACGCGCTGGAATGGTACGACTTCGTGGTTTTCGGGTTTCTGACCGTGATCATTTCGCGGTTGTTCTTTCCGGATGACAACGAACTGCTGGTCCTGCTGAAGACCACCGCGACCTTCGGCGTGGGCTTTTTGATGCGCCCAATTGGCGGCATCGTTCTCGGGCTCTACGCCGATCGCTGCGGACGGAAAGCGGCGCTGCAATTGATCATGGGGCTAATGACGCTTGCTCTGCTACTGATCGCGACCGCGCCCCCCTACGCCGCTATCGGCCAGGTTATTGCCCTGCTCTTTCTCAGCCTGGCAGTGCCGCTGTTCGGCGCGCTGTCGGATCGCGTGGGTCGGCGTCCCGTGTTGATTTGCGGTTGCGTGCTACTGCTGCTCGCGCTGTATCCGCTGTTCGCGCGCACGCACGACGCGCCTGGATTCACCAACCTTCTTATTATGCAGGTGTCCTTGTGTAGCCTGCTCGGGGTGTACTACGGACCGCTTTCAACTGCCGTGCAGAGCAGTTCGAGCCTGGGGTACGCTCAACGGGTTTGTCGCTCGCCTACAATCTTGCTGTCATGCTGTTCGGCGGCTTCGCGCAGTTCTTCGTGACCTTCATGATCGATTTCACTGGCGACCCGCTCGCGGCCGCTTACTATGTGATGTTTGGCTGCGCGGTAGGCTTGGTCGCTGCCTGCTTCGTGCGCGAGCCGGCGCACACCACTTGAACCTGCTTAAAGAAAAAAGGAAATCGCTATGCCAGATGATCAGCAATTGAACGTCCTCGGTGAACCACTGGTGCCGTGTGCTTTCGATCCCATCACAGGATTTTTCCGGGATGGGTGCTGCCGTACCAGCGAAGAGGATGTGGGCAGCCACACGGTGTGCGTGGAACTCACGGCGGAATTCCTCGCCTTCTCGCGTGACAGTGGCAACGATCTGTCGACACCGCATCCAGAATATGGCTTTCCGGGGCTGAAGCCCGGTGATCGCTGGTGTCTGTGCGCACCGCGCTGGCAGGAAGCCTTCGAGGCAGGCGCGGCGCCGAGAGTGTTTCTGCTGGGCACGCATATCGGCGCCCTGGAATATGCGGATTTCGCGGCGCTCAAAGCGCATGCGCGTGATCTGTCGTGAGTTAAGGTGCGTCCCTAGCGTCGGTCAGCGTTGTTCGTCGGTCCCTGGCCGCTCGGTGGCCAGTTCCGCACGGAGCGCACTAAGCCACTGTTGCACCCTTGCCATGTGATCGGGGCCGATTCTAAATAAGATCTTGTGTCCAGCGGAGGCTGCCTCGAGTTCTGGATCGGCAAAACGATAGAACACCTTCGGTTGTTCCAGGGTGATCGGTGGCTTAAGTGGCGAGGCCGTGAGGAGATGATCGATCGCCGCGATCAGGCGGTCATTGAAATACCGGCTCGGATATCCGAGATCTTCATAGGCCTGTTGCAACAGCGGATAGAACTGCCGATACACGCGCGCGACCTGTGTCACGTCGAGTCCGGTGAGCACCTTCACGAGCGGCGTATAGCGCTGATAATTCGCCCCATCGAGCACGATCTCCTGCGCGGTTTCCACTACCGCGAAGGTGCCCGGCACGGGCTTGATCAGGCGGTTCTGCGGCGTGAGTTTACCGGCCGCAAGATTGTCTACACCGACGACGAATTTGCGCGCCATGGATTCGAGTTGAAAGTATTGTGTGAGCGTGGCGTGATCGAGCATCTCCACCAAGGCGGCCATGATCTCAGGATCGCTCTGTGCCAACACGGGGAGCGGCGCAAGCCCCGGCGGCACCGCCACGGGATGCTCAATTTCCACGCCCCCTGGTGGCATTGCAGGAGTTAGTGACGATTCCGCGTCGACGCTGTGATCGGCTGCGGAAAGTCCTGGCGCCGGCCCTGATGTCGCGGGGGCCAGCACCGTGTCCCCTGGCAGGGCGGACAGCGGCAGGGTGTCGGGACCTCGCTGCTGCGCGTACCAGTTGAAACCCAGCCAGCCGAGCGCTGCCAGCACGGCGA
>JAYTEX010000032.1:0-9654 GCA_043734785.1 Pseudomonadota bacterium
GTGCTGGACAGCGGCGCACAGAAACTGATTGCGGTGCCCTCGAATGTCGGCCCGCGGACCATGCCCAACTACCCGGCGCTCGCCGCGCAGGGGATCTACACGATCGGCAACGGCGTCAAGGTCTTTGCCGGCACGGTGGACGATCCGTTCTACATCGATCTCGGGGCGGCCTTCGATACGCTCAACTTCAGAGCGGGTGCGAGCGGCGCCGGGGTGCCGGCTGTGTTGACGGATGCGCAGGATGCGGAGAACGCCAAGAATTTCGCAGCAGACAGCGTCTCGGGCTTCAACGTGAACTCGATTGCGATTGAGCTTCCGATCGCGATGTTGACCAGCGACGGACAACTCCATTCTGCAGGTGAGGCGAAGGCCGTGATCGGCACCTATGCGACCACTTCTCGCCCGCGCGTTAAAGTTCAACCGAATACTCCGGGCGGCAACCCCTCGCTATCGAGCAACTTTACGGCGATTCAGCGCATGGGGAACCCCTTGATTAACGAACTCATCATCGGCACCGGTGACAAAGACAAGTTCAGCATGAGCGAGCCGAAAAACGACAGCCAGTTCGCAAGCTACTTTCTCGATCCACTGCTCGCCCGTGTGATTAATGCCGCATATGCCGGTGGCGTGACGATTCCAACACCACCGCGCACGGATCTTCTGCCGTTGGTGGTGTACAAAGCCCCGATCTGTCCGGGCTGCACGGATCAGCAGGCAGGACCGGTGGCGGATCTGTTGCGCCTGAATACCGGCATTGGGCCTACCGCACAGGGGGCGCGCACACGTCTCGGCTTCATTGCCGGTGACAACGCGGGGTTCCCGAACGGTCGCCGGGTCTCGGATGACGTCACGGACATCGCGGCGCGCGCGGTGGTCGGGGTACTCGTGCCGGAGTTCAACATCCCTCCGAACAACCGGATCGGCGATGGCACGAACGCTAACGATGTGCCGTACCAGGAAGTGTTTCCGTATGTCGCATTTGCGAACAACGGGCGGAACAGCCGGCATGTCGATCCAGGCGAGCCGGGCTGCGTGAATAAAACGGGCTCTGGCGCCCCGATTGACTGTCCTGTCGACTGAGTCATTGAGCGCGCGATCGCGTACCGGCTGTTGCGATGTCGCAGGCCGGTACGCGGTGGCGTCGAAACGCACGATGAACCACCATCCATCCGCATCAAGCAGACTGCTTGCGATACTCCTAGGCTTATGGAGTGTTACCGTCTGCTCTTTGGCATTCGCGCATAAACCCAGCGACAGTTACCTTTCTCTCGAAGTCACCGGCAAGCAGATCACCGGCCAATGGGACATTGCGCTGCGCGATCTCGATTTCGCGCTCGGGCTCGATACCAACCAGGATCAACGCATCACCTGGGGCGAAGTCCGTGCCCAACACGCGGCAATCGCGAGCTATGCACTGAGTCATCTACGCCTCCAAGCCGGGCACGAATGCACTAGCCTTGCCGACGCGCATCTTATCGACGCCCACACCGATGGCGCCTATGAAGTCTTGCGATTCACCGCAACTTGCCCACACACAATCGATCAACTTAAGGTCGATTATCGTTTGTTCTTCGACCTTGATGCGCAGCACAAGGGTTTGCTGCGTCTGGAGACGCCGCGCGGCACGCGCACCGCGATATTCGGCAGCGATCATCCGCAGCAGGTCTTCGATCTCGCAAAAGCGGGTTGGATGACGGATGCCTGGCAATACATCAGCCTCGGCATCTGGCACATCTGGACCGGCTTCGATCACCTGCTGTTCTTGTTTTCATTATTGTTGCCCTCCGTGCTGACGCGTCACGGAAAGACCTGGCTTGCCTCGCCCGATCTCCGTACCAGTCTGTGGGACATCGCCAAAGTCGTGACCGCCTTTACGCTCGCGCATTCGCTGACCCTGAGTCTTGCGGCACTTGGAGTGGTCAGCTTGCCGTCGCGATGGGTCGAGTCTGCGATTGCCGCCTCGGTGGTGCTCGCCGCCTGCAACAATCTTTATCCGGTCGCACGCAAAGGGCGGTGGCTGCTGGCATTGGCTTTCGGGCTGATTCATGGCTTTGGCTTCGCGGGTGTGCTCGGTGACCTTGGGCTAGCACCGCGCGCGTTGTTGGCAGCGCTCGTGGCATTTAATCTCGGCGTGGAGTGTGGCCAATTGGCACTGGTCGGGATTTTTATCCTGGTGGTTTGGCGGCTCCGCGCGGGTCTGTTTTATCGACGCGTGGTGATGGGCGGCGGGTCGCTCGCCATTGCGTTGATTGCACTCGTGTGGTTTAGCGAGCGCGCGTTTCTGGTGAAGCTGTTGTGAAGCGTGAACGTTGCCTTTTAAACCGGAGTGGTGCCGTGCTCGTCGCAGGCATGTTGATTCTGCCGGTAGCGATCGTCGCGGCACCGATGATTCCCACGCGCGATGATCAGGTGCTCGAAATATTACCCGAGACGATTGCTGATGTGCGCGCGCGGGAATTACGCACCATGCGCAACGCGCTCGCGGCGGCGCCGTCGAATCTCGCGCTTGCCGCACCGCTGGCGGCTGAATACATCGAAATTGGTCGGATCACGGGTGACCCGCGCTACAGCGGCTACGCGCAATCCGCGCTCGGCCCCTGGTGGAACCAGGAAAAACCACCTTCTGAGGTACTGATACTGCGCGCGCAGTTGCGCCAACGCGCGCATGAGTTTGGTCCGGCAATGCGCGATCTCCAGCAGGTGCTGGCAGTTAATCCCCGGGATCCCCGCGCTCGCTTGCAGCGCGCGACCATCCGGCAGGTGACAGGTGATTATGCTGGCGCACTGACTGACTGCGAAGCGCTCGCGAAGGTCGCCACCACGCTGCTCGCGACGCATTGCCGGGCGATGGTCATGAGCGTCACGGGCGACCTCGACGCGGCTTATACGTTGCTCGAGTCTGCGGTGACCGCCGCCGACGGACTCGCCCCGGTGACCGCCGCCTGGATACTGACCTCGTTAGCGGAGTTGGCCGAGCGCAGTGGTCGCGCCGAACTCTCCGATAAGTATTTCGGCGCGGCCTTGAGCCTGACCCCGGACGATCAATACCTGTTGATGGCATATGCCGACTTTCTGCTGGCGCACGACCGGGCCGATGAAGTGATTCACCTGGTAGCGCCGCATCTGCGAGTGGACGGTTTGCTGCTGCGCTATGCACTGGCGCTCCGTGCGAGCGAGGCTTCCACTGCAGATGAAGTCGTGGGTCAGCTACGCGCGCGCTTCGCGGCCAATGCCGCCCGGCAAGAGTCTGCGCACAAGCGCGAAGAAGCGCGTTTCGTTTTAGAACTCGAAGGCGACGCCGAGCGCGCGCTGGTGCTTGCACGCGAGAACTGGGCCGTGCAAAAGGAACCGGCTGATCTGCGGATCCTGGTGGCCTGCGCGCGCCGGGCCGGCAGCGCTGAGGCGCTCGCACTGGCACGCGACTGGATCGCGAAAACGGGTCTCGAAGATCGCACACTGGGAGCGCTATCCCCGCCCGTCGCTGCCCGCTGAGCAGAGCGAAAGCTTGCAAAATCGCGCGCAGACACGAAACCCGATTGGGTAGGTTGGGGTGAGCTTGCGAAGCCCAACAATGAGTAGACCCGCTCGCGCGGATACTCAGATTCGCGACGACTAGCCTGACACAGGGGGTCACTCGGCGGATCATGGATGTTGGGGTTCGCGGCGCTCACCCCAACCTACGTTGAACACGCTGCCCGCATGCGTTTGGGCTGCGACAGAAGTGACTTTTTCAGGGACGACTATGGAATGTTGACGAGGCGCGGGCGGGCGCGAAACTTCTGGAAGACACCCGATATCGCAAACACTGTGCCGAGAATCTCGTCATCACCGACCCAAAGTGGGTAGGTTGGGGTGAGCTTGCGAAGCCCAACAGTGAGTAGACCCGCTCGCGCGGATACTCAGATTCGCGACGACGTGGTCACTCGGCAGATCATGGATGTTGGGGTTCGCGGCACTCACCCCAACCTACGTTGAACACGCTGCCCGCATGCGCTTTGGCGGCGCTAGAAGCGACTTTTTCAGGGACGACTAACCTAGCGAGGAAATTGGAAATGGACACAGCCCGCGAAAATCCAGGTCGCATTCTTATTGTGGGCGGCGGCACAGCCGGCTGGATGGCCGCAATCACACTCGCGCATGCGTGGAGGCCGCTCGGCGCTGAAATCACGCTACTCGAATCTGATGCGATCGGCATTATCGGCGTCGGCGAAGGTTCAACGCCGAAAATGCGGCGATTCTTTCAGAAGCTCGGCATCACGGATCAGGAATGGATGCCCCATTGCAACGGCACCTACAAGTGCGGGATTCGTTTTCCGGGCTGGTCTACCCGACCAGGGTTCGAAAGCTACTACCACCCGTTTTTCTCGATGAGTGACGACCCATTCATCCGCGCGTTTTATCAGAACATGATTCTGCGCCAACGCAATCTCGACGTGCACGCGCTGCCGGATACTTTTTTCATTTCGAATTACCTAGCCAAATATTCTCGCGCGCCGCTGCCAGGTGTCGAGAGCCACTATCTGTCGGACTACGCATACCATTTCGACGCACGCTTGATTGGTGATTTCCTCAAGCAGCGATCTCTCGCCCTGGGAGTAACGCACCTCGTGGACACCGTCACTGATGTCAAGCAAGCCGAAACCGGGGAAATCCTCGGTGTGGAGACCGCTAAACAGGGTTTCGTGGGTGCGGACTTTTTTATCGACTGCTCGGGCTTTGCAAGCATCCTTATCTGCAAAGCATTGCAAGTACCCTTCAGGTCCTACCAGGATTTCCTATTCAATGATCGCGCAGTGGCGATGCCAACGCCGCACCCAGATCCCACGGTGCTGCGTTCCGAAACACTGTCGAGCGCGCTTAAGTTTGGCTGGGCATGGAAGATCCCGCTGACCAATCGATTGGGTAACGGTTATGTGTACTCCTCCGATTACATTGACGCCGAAGGTGCAGAACGCGAACTCCGCGCGCATCTGAAGTTACCCGACGAGGATCAGACCGAGGCGCGCCACCTCAAGATGCGAGTGGGTCGGTTGGAACGGGCTTGGGACAAGAACTGTCTTGCGATAGGTCTCGCGCAGGGCTTCATCGAACCGCTCGAAGCGACCGCCTTGATGATCGTGCAAGATACCGTGGAGAACTTTATCGCGCAATATCAGAAAGGCGGCTTTACGTCCCGCCACAGTCCTGAGTTCAATACGAAGGTCAACCTCATCTTTGACAGCATCAAAGACTATGTGTACATGCACTACAAGCTGAACACGCGTAGTGACACGCCCTATTGGATCGCGGCACGCGACAATCTCAATATTTCGGACTCGGTCGCGGAAATTCTGGAGGTCTGGGATAAGGGTGGCGATCTGCTGACCGAGATCAATCGACAAAGCGAACGCATGAGTTATAGCCCTACCTCATGGTTCTGCATCCTCGCCGGCATGGGCCGGTTTCCGCGCAAGCCGCCACGCAAACCGCGCCGTGATATCCCGGTGATTGACCCTGCGGGTCCGCGTCAAGCGTGCATGGAAATGCTCAAACATTTTCCCGATCACCGCACCGTGGTGAATGGCATGCGTGCGGCAGGCGCGTGATTGGACTGAGTTTGAGCATCAGCGCCCGTAAGTGGGCAAGCAGCGGTAGCGCAATCCTAGATTCGTCGACGAATGACCCGGGGATGTGTACGGGAGGTCAGCGTTCCTGGCGTTGACCAGGTGCGGCGAGCGCGGGCTTGAGAAACCTCCGCGGCGCCTGCCGCGGAGGTTGAGGTCGTCGAACCTGGTTAGGTTCCCAAGCGACGGATCGCAGCTTCCGTCGTGTACTTCTCGTACATTTCCAACCCATCCTTGCCGTGGTTGCGCTGATCGAGCGCGCCACCGTTAGTCTGCTTCGTGTGGTTGAGCAGCGTGATACGACCCGTCTGGATGTCGGTCGAGTGCACGTACAGCCAAGCCCACATGCCGCCCGGCTTGCCAGCTTCGGAATTGTGTACACGGCCGTCCGGTTTGGAGAAGTTGTCGAAGCCCGCTTCCCACCCTTTCCAGACCTGGCCGCGACGGTCATAGCTGTTCATGGTTACCGGGGAGATGGTCCTCGCATCGTACCAAATGCGCTTCTTGCTATACGGCGCCCGCGGATAGCCAGTCGGTTCGAGTTCGACCACGAACACTTCCGGCACCAGCGAGAAAGCCGAGTTGAAGAACTTCCGCCCGGTCTTACCGCCATGACGACCCAGCACCCAGTTCGGATCATCCGCATTCCAGCCGCCATTGGTTGCGAGCATGGCCGGACCACGACCGACGAGCTTGAAGTTGCCCCAGGTCAAGGTCGGGTCACCCGTCATCCAGGCGTCCGTCAGGTAGAACGTGGAACCGGCGATGACTGGCTCAAAACGCTGGTTGGTCGGGAACCGACGCACGCGCTTGAACGCTGGCAAGTAACCGAAGAAATCCGGGTACAGGGTTGCGTCATACGGCCAGATATTGAGAATCGAGGTGCCCTTCACGTCATTCGGATAATCCCACACGGCCGACTGGTAACGGAGAATGTTCTCGCCGGTTTTGTCGAGCGGGGTCGCCATGTAGGGCTTCGGATCCATGCTGATGCGGCAGGTGCCGGCAACTTCGCACCACCAGAAATTGTAGTGGTACTGTTCGTTGCCATCGGCATCCATGTCGTATTCGTCGATGCAGTACTGCGCGATGTCATAGCGGCCCCAGCTCAAGTTGTGAGCTGCGATGATCTGACCCGCCTCAGTCGGGTTGACCCACGGCAGACCGCCAATCCAGGGTTTGCCCTCTTGTGTGGTGACATTGCCCTTCTCGTCGAATTTCGCCATGCCCTGGTGGCGCATGCTCGCATCGAGGTAATCCAGCGGGTTTAACTTGTAAACGTCGCGCTCGGTCGCGACGACATCGCACACGCGGCCCTGTTGCTTGATCTGGATGTAAGTAATTTCATCCATCAGGTCTTTCACGTGATCGACATTGTCTGCCGTCAGTTTGTCGCCGACATTGACTTTGCCCTTGGTATATAGACCGATGTCGAGGAGTTCATCGGGATAGGCTCGATCGATTTTGCCGTCTTCCGCGATGACATCCCACAACGGCCGTAACACCCCCGCGCTAAATCCCGCACCCATGGTTTGCAGGAAATTACGGCGGGAGAATCCCGGGCCATATTTCATAATGTGCATTGAAACCTCCTTCAACTAGCTAGTCATTAACCACCAGAACGTCATCCTGCGTTTCAGTGACTTTTTGCGTACGCGTTGAAGCACCGCCTAGCGACTTCTTGTCGCACCGCTCGTGCGGTGGCGAGTTCTTCTAGAACGCTCTTTTCTCCTCCCCCTCCGAGCAATTGCTGCGGCAGGGTCGGATTCTGTCATGGGAGGCGGCTACGTAGGAAGTGCTCCATCATGCGAAGCGGCGTACTTACCCTTGCTCGCTCACCTCTCGTCGCGGCATTCCCGAGGTGGGAACCCGCCAATTCCGGACATTACTAATACGAACTGTCGGGGGGGTTGGATCACTGAACACTCAGGCAAACCCGCAGTCGATCCGTCGTGCTTCATTCCTCGTACCATCCTCGCTGCCCTGCGAAGGTCCACCACAGCGGTGTGCTGTCAGACCATGAGTACCTCGGCGCCCTCATTGGGTTCATTGCAGAGCGAGCGTAAGGTGTTTGCAGGCGCGTGCAGATTGCTGCATCGCACGCTCGCGGCGCAGCACAACGGCGATCGTGGTCGCACGCGATCGCCCTCCGGCTTGCGGCGGCAGCGGCAGCGGTTCAGTCAGCCATCGGCCAAGGCTCAGGCCAGCGGCGCCCACGCACGAGACCCTGCCAGTAAATGATTGGCATGACGTATTTCTTGAGCCAGTACATGCTGCGGCGTTCTTTGCCTTGATCGAACGGAAAAGTTTCGCAGGGCTTGAGGTCGTAATCGAACTCCGCGAGCATCAGACGGCCGTAGCCCGTAATCAACGGGCAGGACGTATATCCACCATAGGTTGCCACCGGCGACTTGCCGCGAAGCAAGTCGAGCAGATTCGCCACCAGCACCGGACCCTGCGCCCGAATCGCGGCCGCAGTCTTGGAGGTGGGCAAACTGCTGGCATCACCCAGACCGAAAATATTCGGGTAGCGCACGTGCTGCAGCGTCGCCTTATCCACTTCCACCCAACCGGCCGCATCCGCCAAGGGACTTTGTTTCATCACCTCCAGCGCACCCATCGGGGGTGTGACATGGATGAAGTCGTACTTTTCGACCTTGTCATTGCCGCTGTCGAGCTCGCGGAATACGGCTTCTTTTACCTCCGGCCTGAGCGCCACCAGTTCATGCTTGTAGTGGACATTGATATCGCGGGCAGCGGCGATCTTGACCAGTGCTTGCGCATACTTCGGGGCCCGAAAAATCACCGGAGGTGCGCATAAGTAGGACACGGTGCATTGCGCTCGAATGCCTGTGCGTCGGAAATGGTCCTCCGCCAGAAACATAATCTTGAGCGGCGCGCCCGCGCACTTGATCGGGGTGCTCGGAATCGTGAACAGCGCGTTGCCACCGCGCAAGGCCTGCAACTGCGCCCAAGTCGCACTCACGCTATCGAAGCTGTAGTTGCTGCAGACGCCGTTACGGCCCAGACCTTCTTTGAGACCCGGGATTGCGTGCCAGTTGATTTGGATGCCGGGCGCCGCAACCAGCGCGTCGTAAGTCAGCCGCTCTCCGCGCTGCGTCACCACCGCATTTTCATCAGGATAGAAATCCCGCACCGCGTCCTGTACCCAGCGCACGCCTGGGGGGATGAGTTCATGCATCAGACGCTGGCTGCGTTCACGCGGATAAACGCCGCCGCCGACAAAGGTCCATAAAGGCTGGTAGTAGTGATACTCCGCAGGATCAACCAGCACCACCTCGAGGGTGGGTGCAAGGCGGCGCAGGCGGCCTGCCACATTCAGCCCGGCCGTCCCTGCGCCGATGACAACGACCCGTTGCGTGCTCGCCATGCTGTTTCTCCAGGCTTTCTTTTCGAAAGATTAAGGGTAGTCCGCTCCTGCGGCACTCGAGGAGCGCCGCTCGATTTTCGCCACGTAGTGCGTTCCAGACACTTCGGTCACTATAGGCATTCGACACCGCTCATGCCACTTTTGCGGGCGCGCTCAGAAACCCTCTTTCGCGCGGGCAGAAAATGGATGTACAAGGTCCCAAACGAAACGCCGCAACAGGAGTATTAGCATTGTGCTCGAGGTCATGGTCGCGGACACCGATCGAACCTGGCTCAGAACCTGTGCCCTGTGGCTCAAGGCCGCAGGTTACACGGTAACGACTGCCAACTCGGCGCCCGCGCTGGCGCGGACCTTGCGCGACAGCACACCGTATGGCCTGCGCTTAATCGATTCCAAACTTCTCCTCAGCACCAAGCGAGGTGAAGTGCCGGTGCTCGCAAGCGCAACCCCAGGATTCGTCTGGCGTGAACATTCCTCCGTCCCACTGGTAATCTGTAGCGGCCGCGGTACGGCGGTAAACTGCCCGCGCCCACGCACCCACGCGACGCTCGAAATTCTGCTGCACTACATCCTCCATCCGGAGACCATTCGCCTGCTCGATGCGGCGATGGTGGGCGAGATATTGAGCATGTTGCCCAATGCGACGGTAGCAGAGGCGCT
>JAYTEX010000033.1:0-3326 GCA_043734785.1 Pseudomonadota bacterium
CGGCCAAAGATGGAAGTTGTGATCGAGGGCAACGTCACCAGTAGCCATCTGCAGTTTGGACGCCGACGATCTTTGCTGGTGCGTCTGGAGGACGTAAGTGGCGAGGTGACGCTGCGCTTTTTCTATTTCAATCGCGAGCTGCAATTGCGGATGGCCACGGGCTGTCGGGTGCGGTGCTTCGGCGAGGTAAGGCATGGGCCGCAGGCGTTGGAAATCGTGCATCCCGAATGCCGGTATCTCGATGGTCTGAGCGAAATGCCGACGGAATCCGCTCTGACCCCGGTGTATCCGACGACCGACGGGTTGCACCAGCTCACGCTACGCAAGTTGACCCTGCAGGCGCTCGAGATCTTGCGCGAAGATGCCGACGACACCCAGCTTCTCGACACGCTCATCCAGAGCGCGATGACCCTCGCGTTCCGACTGCCGGCGCTGCATGAAGCATTGAGCTTCGTGCATTCTCCACCGCCCGCGGCGCCGCTTGAGTCCCTATGGACAGGCACCCATCCGGCGCAACTACGTTTGGCGGTGGAAGAGCTGTTGGCGCATCAATTGAGCCTGCGTCGACTGCGGCAGGCGACGCGTCGGCGACGCGCACCAAGCTTTGGCAAGGCCGAGGGGATACGGGCAGCCCTGCTCGGCGCATTCGGCTTCACGCTGACTAAGGCGCAACAGCGCGTCGTGCGCGAAATCGATCGCGATTTGTCGCGCGCACAACCGATGTTGCGCCTACTGCAAGGCGACGTCGGCGCGGGCAAGACCGCAGTCGCCGCGCTCTGCGCGACCCGTGCGCTCGCGAGCGGTTATCAAGTGGCCCTCATGGCGCCCACAGAACTGCTGGCCGAACAGCACATGCGCACCTTGTCAGGTTGGTTCAGCGCCTGCGATATTGAGGTGTTGAGCGTGACCGGTCGCCTGACGGCGGCTGCTAGGCGCCGACACCATCTGTTGCTTGCGGAATCTGTGCCGCGAGTCGTGATCGGCACCCATGCCCTGTTTCAGGACGACGTGCACTTTGCGCGACTAGGGCTCGTCGTCGTCGACGAGCAGCATCGCTTTGGGGTCGATCAGCGTCTCGCGCTGCTCGAAAAAGGTGCCGCCGGCGACTATCGACCGCATCAATTGATCATGACGGCGACCCCGATACCGCGCACTCTCGCGATGACCGCGTATGCCGATCTCGACGTCTCGATTCTGGATGAGTTGCCACCTAATCGACAGCCCATCACCACTACTGTGTTGACTGAAAATCGCCGTGACGATGTCGTGACACGGATCAGCGTTGCCTGTGCCAGCGGCCGTCAGGCCTACTGGGTATGTCCGTTGATCGATGAATCGGACGTGCTCGACTCCCAGGCCGCGACAGAGACGGCGGAGCAACTTGCGGCGACGCTGCCGCATCTGCGCATAGGCTTGATTCATGGTCGCCTTAAGGACCAGCAGAAAAGCACGGTCATGCAAGCCTTTATGGCTCGAGAGCTCGACTTGCTGGTGGCCACCACCGTGATCGAAGTTGGTGTCGATGTGCCATATGCGAGTTTGATGATCATCGAGAATGCCGAACGCCTAGGTCTCGCGCAGTTGCACCAGCTACGCGGGCGGGTCGGCCGCGGGCAAACCCAATCGGTGTGTGTGCTGTTGTACAAAGGGCCGTTGAGCGACACGGCGCGCGCGCGGCTGCAGACCATGCGCGATACCAACGACGGCTTCGAAATCGCGGAGCGCGATCTCGATCTGCGCGGCCCGGGAGAGGTGCTCGGCACGCGCCAGACTGGCGCTGCGGCGTTTAAGATTGCCGACTTGAGTCGGGACCGCGCGTTGCTGCCGGCCGTCCGTGCGCTTGCCGATCAGATCCTCACAGAATCGCCTGAGCTTGGCGATCGACTCATCAGCCGCTGGCTCACGCACCGCATCGACTACGCCAAGGTATGAACCTCTTGCGCAATCACCGGCGCGGCGGACTCATCGAACGCTGCCGCCTCTATGCGCGCCTGATGCGCCTCAATCGACCGATCGGCGCGCTGCTGTTGCTGTGGCCAGCGCTATGGGCCCTGTGGATCGCATCGCGTGGCGTGCCGGATCTGTTCATCCTCTGCGTATTCCTGATCGGAACAGTCCTGATGCGCTCCGCTGGATGCGTGATCAACGACTTTGCCGATCGCGCCTTCGATGGGCGCGTGGCGCGCACCCGAGATCGCCCACTCGCGGCCGGACTCGTCACCGAACGGGCGGCGGTGCGGCTGTTTCTCGCCTTGATTATGCTCTCGGGGTTACTGGTCATGACCTTGAACCTGCCGACGATTCTATTGTCGTGCGCGGCCGTGGGGCTGGCCGTAATCTATCCATTCATGAAGCGCTTCACCTATCTGCCACAGGTCTATCTGGGCGCCGCGTTCGGTTGGGCGGTGCCGATGGCCTTCACGGCGGTCACGGGCAGTCTGTCCCCAATCGCCTGGCTGATCTTCTGTGCGGTGATTCTATGGGTGCTGGTCTATGACACCGAATACGCGATGGTCGATCGCGAAGATGACTTGCGCATCGGCATCAAATCGACAGCGATCTTGTTCGCTGACGCCGACCGATTCGTAATCGGCATGCTGCAGATTCTGTTATCGATCAACCTGATCCTGGTCGGCCTGCAGGCCAAACTGCAGTGGCCGTATTACGCGGGCATCGGCCTGGCTGCCTGCTGTTTTGTCTACCAGCAGGTGCTTATTCGACGACGCGAGCCGGCAGGCTGTTTCGCCGCCTTCATGAACAATAACTGGTGTGGTCTGCTGCTGTTCGTCGGTATCGCGGCGAGCTACTGGCGGTTTCCGGCTTCCGTGTGAAGGGGCGTGGTCAAGCCGTCGACGAGCAAATTGGGGTGGGTGCGCTATCCGGAACGAAGGCCTGGCAATGCTCGCGCTAAGGTAGTCTTGCCGACCTGACGGGGACCCGCGACGAAAACCATTTTTCTTGCGAGGTCTTGTTTAATCTGTGATACCAGATAGCGGACGACAGTTTTCATGCGTCTGAGGCTGCGGTTATTTTTGCCTATGGGGTGAAGTCACTGTCTACATCGTCGACCATGAAGACGCTGCCCGCATGCGCTTTGGCTGCGATAGAAGATCCGGTAGGTTGGGGTGAGCTTGCGAAGCCCAACAGTGAGTAGACCCGCTCGCGCGGATACTCAGATTCGCGACTACGCGGTCACTCGGTGGATCATGGATGTTGGGGTTCGCGGTACTCACCCCAACCTACCTCGAACACGCTGCCCGCATGCGCTTTGGCGGCGATAGAAGCGACTTTTTCAGATCGGGTAGGTTGGGGTGAGCTTGCGAAGC
>JAYTEX010000034.1:0-4650 GCA_043734785.1 Pseudomonadota bacterium
CAAACTCGGCTTGCGTGCCCGCAAACACGGGTTCTGCGCGAATCGAGTTGAGCGCGAGTCCTTCGAGGTTGTGATAAGTGTGCAACATTGCCACCAGCAGGAGCCCGCCTAGCAGGAAGCACAACAGATAGGCGAGCGCATTGTCGTAGTTGATCGCTCCCAGCAAGATGACTGCCAGCAGCGCGCCGAGGCTAAAGCCATGGCGCGTCGGGAAGAGGTAGACCCGGCGCCAGTTGAGCGGCAGCGCCCCCGGATTCAACGCGCGTGTAGACATTGCCCGCACCTGCTTTAGCAGAAATCGCTGATCAGGCTGATCAGGGGATCGGCACCGCTGCGATCAACTTAGCCGCCAGACTCGCCCCCGGCAGCAAGGGGTCGCGCGCGCTCAGCCGATGGCCAATCACACTCGGCAAAACCGCCTGTAGATCTTCCGGCAGGCAGTGCTTGCGTCCATCGACCAGCGCCCACGCACGGGCGGCGCGCAGCAGTGCGAGCCCGGCGCGCGGCGAAAGCCCGTGGTGGTAGTCTGCCGACACACGAGATTGGGTGAGCAGTGCCTGTAAATAATCGAGCAAGGGATCAGACACATGCACGGCGTCCACCTCGTGCTGCAGCTGGCTGAAGGTTTCCGCCTCCAGCACCGGTTGTAGGCGCGTCAGCATCCCGCGGCGCTCCTGTCCTCGTAACAACTCGCGTTCGGCGCGCGGTGCGGGGTAGCCCAACGATAGACGCATCAGAAAGCGGTCGAGTTGAGATTCTGGCAAGGGGTAGGTGCCGATCTGTTCGAGTGGATTCTGGGTCGCGATCACGAAAAAGGGCGATGGCAACTCGTGGGTGATGCCTTCCAGGGTTACCTGTCGCTCTGCCATGGCCTCGAGCAGCGCGCTCTGCGCGCGCGGCGTGGCGCGGTTGATTTCATCGGCGAGCAGCACCTGGGTGAAAATCGGCCCACGATGCAGTTCGAAAGTCTGAGTCTCTCGATGGTAGACCGAAGCGCCCAGGATGTCCGCTGGCAACATGTCACTCGTGAATTGCAAGCGCTGAAAGTTTAAGCCCGACAGTCGCGCGAGGGTCTGCGCGAGCGTGGTTTTGCCGACACCGGGCAGGTCTTCCAGCAGCAGGTGACCGCCCGCCACCAGACAGGTCACGGCAAGCTTGATCGCGTCGGCTTTGCCCAGGATCACCTGGCTGGCCGCGTCGATCATCTCGCGCAACGCCTGATGGGCAGCGGTGTGGGAGCGAGATTTGATACTGCTAATGGTCACGAGTTCGCACTTCCTGTTAATTCGGCCAGAAGGCCGCATGGTCAAGCTCAGCGGGTGGCAGCCGCTATCGGGTACGCTCGGGTCGCGTCACTAGGCGACGCCAGCGCACGATAGGCTTACGCGGTGCGCTCGCATCATTGCCGATCGCGTCACGAACTAACAATCGATCGGGGCGCGACGGACCCCGGAGGTTTATCGGCAGTCGGGCCGACTGCTTGCGGAATTCGTGAGGGCTGCGCGTGGAAAAATATGATCTCATCGTTCTTGGCAGCGGCCCGGCGGGGCAGCGCGGCGCCATTCAGGCGGCCAAACTTGGCCGTTCGGTGTTGTTGATCGAGCAGATGTTTCAGATTGGCGGCTCATGCCTCCATACCGGGACAATTCCGAGCAAAACGCTGCGCGAGACGGTGCTCTATCTCACCGGCTGGCGGCAGCGCGGATTCTATGGCCGCAGCTACCGAGTGAAAGAACACATCACGGCGGGCGATCTGATGCAGCGGCTGGAAGTGACCATTCGCCATGAGATCGAGATTCTGCAGCACAAACTCCACCGTAACTACGTCACGACGGTGGCGGGCAAGGCGAGCTTCGAGGGGCCGCATGAGATCCGCATCGACACCGAGGACGATACGGCAAAGATCGTCTATGGCGAGAAGATCCTGATTGCCACTGGTTCGCGCCCAGTGCGCCCGAGCAACATCCCGTTCGACGGCGTCACCGTGGTCGACAGTGATGAGATCCTGCGCATGAAGGATTTGCCGCGTAATGTGGTGGTGGTGGGGGCCGGGGTCATCGGCGTCGAATACGCATCAATCCTGAGCGCACTCGACATGCACGTGACCTTGATCGATGGGCGCGAGGATATTTTAGGCTTTCTTGATCGCGAGATTGTCAGTGAATTCACGCACCATTTGCGCGACCGCGGCGTGTCCCTGCGGCTTGGGGAGACAGTCGAATCGATCGAGGCAATCGACGCCCAGAACGTCAAGGTTCATCTCAAAAGTGGCAAGCGCGTGCGCGCCGACTTGGTCTTGTTTGCCTCTGGGCGCATTTCGAACACCGATCAGATCACGCTCGAGCGCGCTGGAATCAAGACCGACGAACGCGGCCGCTTGACGGTCGATTCGTACTTTCGGACCGAGGTTCCGCACATTTATGCCGCTGGCGACGTGATCGGGTTCCCAGCGCTCGCCTCCACTTCGGCCGAACAAGGGCGTCGCGTCGCTTGCCATGCCTTTAATGGGCCCCTACTGAGTGAAGAAGAACATGTGTTCCCCTTCGGCATCTACGCGGTCCCTGAAATGAGCGTGATTGGCAAGACCGAAGAAGAGCTCAAAGCGGCCAAAGTGCCGTACGAATCCGGCATCGCGCGGTTCCGCGAAACTTCCCGCGGCCAGATCCTGGGCTTGCGCGAAGGCCTGTTGAAACTGCTGTTCCATCTCGAGGATCACCGCCTGCTCGGCGCGCATATCGTCGGCGAAGGCGCCACCGAACTGATTCACATTGGACAAGCGGTGCTGGCCCACGCAGGAAAGCTCGAGTTCTTCGTGAATGCAACGTTCAATTACCCGACCTTGGCAGAGGCCTATAAAATCGCCGCGTTGGATGCCTTAAATAAGATGTGAAAGGCCGTCGTCCCGGGCCGTGATCCCCGCATCGACACTAGCCGAGCGCACGGTGTTACCCACGCGCGCGAACTCAATCGCCCGCAATCGTCATTTCTTCGATCAGAATCGAGCCGGTCCGGATGGCGCTACGCAGCTCGAAATCGTTACCCGTGGCGACGATGCCGAGCAGCATTTCGCGCAGGTTACCGGCGATTGTGATTTCTTCGACTGGGTAGGCAAGCGCGCCATTTTCGACCCAGAAGCCGCTCGCGCCACGGGAATAATCGCCGGTCAACAGATTGGTGCCATGGCCCATCAGATCGGTGACCAGAAGCCCACGTCCCATCTGGCGCAGCAAGTGCGCAAAATCCGCGCCTTGCGCGCTGACCAGCAGGTTATGTGCGCCACCGGCGTTACCGGTGGGGGTGAGTTTGAGCCGTCGCGCACTGTAGCTGTCGAGCAGATAACCCGTCAGCACGCCCTGATCGATCAACCGCCTGGCGTGCGTCGCCGCACCTTCACCATCGAATGGCGCACTGCCGAGGCCGCGCGGCAGGTGCGGCGCCTCGTCGATCGTGATGAACGATGGCAGCACCTGGGTGCCGGCGGCGTTGCGCAGAAAAGACGTTTCACGATAAAGATTACCGCCAGAGACTGCCGCCAGCAGGTGACCTATAAGACCGGTCGCGAGGCTTGCCTCAAACAGGACGGGCGCCTTGCGCGTGGTGAGCTTGCGCGCGCCGAGTTTGGCGACCGCACGCGCGGCGGCCCGCCGACCGATAGCGTCCGGCGTTTCGAGCGTCGTGGCGTTACGTGCCGTGCTATACCAGTAGCCGCGCTGCATAGCGCCATCGCGCGCGCCCACCACGATGCAGTTGAGACCATTGCGCGTGCCGATATAACTTGCCGCGAAGCCATGACTGTTGGCATAGGCATGCAGCCCGCGGTAGTGACTCACGCCTGCTTCATCCACCTGTGCGACTTCACGCTCCGCAGTGCGTGCCGCCTCTTCGCAGCTTAGCGCCAGCGCGATCGCCTCATCCGCGGTGATCCGCCACGGATGGTCGAGGTCGAGATCGGGGATGGTCTGCGCGAGATACTGCGGTTCGATCAAACCCGCGTAGGTATCCGTTTCCGTGAAGCGCGCGATACGTGCGGCCGCACTCACGGTCTCGGTCAATGAATCGAGCCCGAAATCCGTGGTGGTGGCGCTGCCTTTGCGTTGCCCATCATAGACCGTGACACTCATGACTTTGTCACGCTGATGCTCCAGGGTTTCGACCGCGCCGTTACGCACACTGATCGATAGTCCTTCGCCCGCGTTGACTGCGGCCGCCGCCGCGAGTCCTTTGCGCGCTGCGATGGCAATGGCAGTGCTGGCGATTTCAACCGCGTAGCCCGCCGCGAATAGGGGATTGCTCACACGCGTTCAGCCTGAATTGAGGGTAGCCGGCATTGTAGCGGATACGCACGCTCGGCCAACGGGCCCTTTCTGCAACCTGTTAGAATCGGGGGATGTCGATCGCAACCGCCCCCGCGCACCTCAACGAGGCGCAACAACAAGCCGTCACGACCACCGCGCGCCAGGTCCTTATACTGGCCGGTGCTGGCAGTGGGAAAACCCGCGTGCTGGTGCAACGGATCGTTTGGTGTCTTGAACAGGGGCTCGCTGCGCCGAGCGGCGTGCTCGGCGTGACTTTCACCAACAAGGCCGCCGCCGAGATGCGCGGCCGCATCGAGGGTCTGCTCGGGCGCCCGTTAGGCGGTATGTGGGTAGG
>JAYTEX010000035.1:0-3917 GCA_043734785.1 Pseudomonadota bacterium
GGCCCTGATGTGCCAACTGACGGACAGCGGGGAACTCGATACCTTGACGCCGGAACGGGTCTGGCGAGAACTCGAACGCGCACTCGGCGAGCCGCATCCAGCACGTTTTATCGGCGTGCTGCGCGAGTGCGGCGCGCTGGCCGCCCTGTTTCCCGAAATCGATCGCTTGTTCGGGATCCCACAGCCGCCGCAACATCATCCGGAGATCGATACGGGCGCCCATCTGTTGCTGACCTTGGCGGCCTGCGCGCGCATGGACGCCCCGACCACGGTGCGCTTCGCGGTTCTCACCCATGACCTAGGCAAGGCAGAAACGCCCACCGAGTGGTTGCCGGGACATCCCGGACACGAAGAGCGTGGTGCCCGCCTGACTGAGCGTTTCTGCGTGCGTCTGCGCGTGCCGAACGCGCTGCGCGAATTGGCGATACTCGTCGCGCGCTATCACGTCAAAATTCATCGCGCGCGCGAACTGCGATCCACCACGCTCGTCGATCTGCTGACGGATTTAGATGCATTCCGGCGCCCGGCACGGCTTACCGAGATTTTACTGGCCTGCGAGATCGATGCGATCGGGCGCGGAGACGGTGCGGCTCGCCCCTATCCGCAGGCCCAGGTGATACGCGATACCCTGGTGGCCTGTCAGGCTGTCCAGATCGAGGCCATCGTGGCGCGTGGCGGGAACGGCAATGCAATTAAAACGGCGCTGCGCGCAGCGCGTTCGGCCGCAGTCCGCGGCGCATTGAATCGGCAATGAGTCTGGATATAGGCCGCTATCCCATCGCCGCAATCGATTCATCCTAAGTCCGCGGCGGCTAGGGAATACGCCTAGTGCGACGCTCCCCACAGTTCCTGCAAGCGTTGATCGCGGCCGCAGTTGTGGCGATAAAATTTGTAGCGGATCGGATTTTTCTTGGCGTAGTCCTGATGATAGTTCTCTGCCGGATAGAACCTGCCCGCCTGGGAAATTCGGGTCACGATCGCGCCTTTGAACGGTTTGGACTTGACGAGTGCATCCCGACTCGCCGTTGCTGCCGCATGCTGCGTCTCATCTTGATAGAAAATCTCACTGCGATACTGGCGGCCCGCGTCGCAGAACTGCGCATCCATGGCCGTCGGATCAATGTTCCGCCAGAACACGTCCAGCAACTTTGCATAACTTATCTCTGACGGATCGAACAGTACCTGTACCGCTTCGGCATGCCCGGTTTCCTCAAACGATACCTGGTCATAGGTGGGATGTTCGACCTTACCCCCGGTGTATCCGGAAGTCGTGGCCAGCACGCCAGGCAAGACATCAAACGGTGGCTCCATACACCAGAAACAGCCGCCGGCAAAAATGGCTACCTGTTGGCCTGCGCTCGGTACCGGCAGCAGCGCCGGGGCTTTCGGATTCTCTGCGGCCTGCAAAGTCGCCACGCCGAACAACAGCAACATTACGAGGGCGGTAAATAATCTGGTGGTCATGGCGAGTCCTGTCCAACAAGTCAGGTTGAGGTTTTGTGATGCGCGTGCGGTGATGCGACATGCCTCAGTTGGGACCGAGAACCACACATTTAGTTGCGCTCGAAAACTTAGAGTCGATACCGTGCGTCGCGGAGGGTGTAACCGACCAGCGGCCCCGCGTAATCCCGCGTCAAGGTCATGAATTTTACACGGGTGCCCATTTCCTGCGGCAGTAACAACGTTTTCACAGCTTGGGTCGCCCGATAACGCGCGGTGGTCTCCTCCTCGCTCGCCGCAGCCAGCAAATCGGTAAGCCCACACGCGAGTAGATATTGGGCCTGCTCCGTGAAGCCGGCCACCTCGAAGCCCGCCGCCACGGCAGCCTCGGCAACGGCCGTGAAATCGACTGCTGCGGTCATATCCTGCACGCCGGGCCACCACAGCGGATCCGCGTGCACGCGATGACGGTAGTAGCACTGCAAGGTGCCGTCATGCCGTTCAGGGTGGTAGTACTCCACGCGCGGATAACCGTAGTCAGCAAGGATCACGACGCCGCGCCGCAGAAAGCTGACGAGATCCGCCACCCAAGCGCGCTGCCTAAAATTGATTTCCGAACGATAGCCAGTGGCGTATTCATACAACGGGTGCGCAAGCGCCATGGCGACTTCGGCCGCGAGCGTGGCCTCGGCCGGGCGCGTACGCCATGCCAGCTGTCCTGCGGGATCGATGCCAACACCACATTCAAATACACATTCGCCCGCAATTTCAAAGCGCGTAACCGGCAGGGCATCAAGGATTTCATTCGCGAGGATCACCCCATCCCACGCGGCACGCGGGGCGCCCTGCCACCACTGAACTCGCGACAATACCTCGGGCGCGTTCGCGTGAATAAAAGCGCGCTGGCGCGCGCGCAATTCCGGGCTGAGTTCGACGATCGCGTAGTTCACCGCATCCAGGCCTTGCAGTGCCAGTGCGCGCAACACGCTCACCGCGAGGCGGCCGCTGCCGCCGCCAAATTCGATGATGCCATCGCCGCCCGCGCGCAAGGTCGCTTCACATTGACGCGCGAGACACGCCCCGAACAGCGGTGAGAGTTCCGGCGCGGTCACGAAATCCCCCGCTGCGCCGAATTTATGCGCGCCCGCCACATAGTAGCCCAGACCCGGCGCATACAGGGCCAGCTCCATGAAGCGGTCAAACGGCAAATAGCCACGCTGCGCGTGAAGCTCAGCGGTGATGCGTGCGACAAGCTGGCGTGAAATCGCTACTTCATCAGGACTCGGATCAGGTAGTCTCGTAGATACTTTCATCTTGCACTCGCGCGCGAGGAACCGCTCCGCATGTCGTCATTAAATGCCAGCGTCGATGAGGCCCCGGCCAGCCCCGTGGTCTTGGTGACCGGCGGAAGTCAGCGCCTCGGTGCCCAGCTGGTACGGGCGCTCCACACGCGCGGCATGCGCGTGGTCGTGCATTATCATCAATCGGCAGAGGCCGCGCGCGCGCTGTGTGACGAACTCGAAGCACGCCGGCCCGGGTCGACCATGCAGGTTTGTGCCGACCTTGTAACGCGCACTGCACCCGAGCGCATCGTTGAGCAGATCCGCATCCACTGGGGTCAGCTTGATGTGTTGATCAACAATGCCGCCGTGTTCCGCGCCACGCCGCTGGCCGCGAGTGGCCTTGATGACTGGGATGAGATCACCGCAATCAACCTGCGTGCGCCCTATTTCCTATGTCGTGCTGCCGCCCCGCTACTGCGTCTGCAGCGCGGGCTCATCATCAACCTCGCGGATATTTATGCCGACCGCCCACGTCCACAGTATGCAATTTATTGTGCTTCCAAAGCGGGGCTAGTGGGCATCACGCGTGCACTTGCGCGCGAACTGGCGCCTGAGATTCGCGTGAATGCCGTGGCACCCGGGGCGATTCTATGGAGCGCCGACGCCTCCTGCGAAGAGCAACAAGCGGTCCTCGAGCGCACCCCACTCGAGCGGCTCGGGGAGCCCTCAGACATCGCCACCGCAGTGAGCTACTTGATCGATGCTCCGTATGTGACGGGTCAGGTCCTGACGGTCGATGGCGGCCGAAGCATATTTGACTAGGACTTGTTGACATCCAAGCGAGCCCGCGGTGGCGGATGCACGGTCATCGACACCGCGCACGACCACTAGCGACGCTTATCCAATGATAGCCTCGCGAGGCTAAACGGTCCCATAAAAGGAGCATGAGATGATTCTATTCGAGCACCCGCTTTCGCCCTACGCTCAGAAGATCAAGATCGCGTTGCGCGAGAAGGGTGTGGCCTTCGAACTGCGCCTGCCTGAGGGCCTCGGCAGTGGCTCGGGTTACGGCGCGGATTTCACCTTTACTTCACCGCGCGCCGAAGTGCCGGCGCTCATTGACGGTGACGCGCACCTATTCGATTCCACCATCATTCTCGAGTACATCGAGGAGAAGTGGCCGCTGCCACCGCT
>JAYTEX010000036.1:0-43542 GCA_043734785.1 Pseudomonadota bacterium
CTAACGCGCTGCTAAGCCGCGCCGGCCAGTGAGGTTACCGCGCAGCGCCGATGCGCTCGTCCCGGCGTCGGTTTGAGCAGCTTGTTAGCGCAACCTTGATCGAAGGTGCAGCACTGATTGGCCAGATGCGATTCTCGAAGACTACGCATAGACGGCGGCTCGACTCTGCTCCCTTTGCTGATGCCCAAACCATTGCGGCGTGGATTTCCCAGGACTCCTTCAAAGGTTACCGCCATGTAATATACCCCGCCACCCTCATTCGAATCATCCTTCATTTGAAGGCGCTAACAGTTAACTAGACGGAGTCATTAAGTAGTGTGATGGGCAGAATGTCGGTATGCTCGTAATTACGAATTCCGTATCGTTCAATCCGCTGTGCGGGGTCCGCTTGCTAGAGAATAGCTCGCGTCCACGCGAAGGTCATCCGTCATGGCGAACAAGGCGGTTCGCGCATGGACGCACAAGGCATTCGTTTGCCCGATCGGGCATTCCGGGACCGCTATCTCACGTTGCTCCAAGCCGCTGGCATCAAGCCTGAGCAGGCCCGATGGCATGTCTTACAGGTCGTAAGAATATCTTAAGATATATTCCAATCTCGCCCTCGCTAATCACGGACCCGAACACCTAGGTGGTTGGTTCGAAGGTCTCGGTCGCGAGAGCCGGCTCAAAGACTTGGGGATAATTGAAAACAGCCTTGGCTTGACGCCGAAACTTCCGGGCGCGAGTTTTCGGGTCGGTGAGCATGAATCTCGCCGGAGCTATCTTGCCAACTTGCGCACCTGACACCGTTGACAGTCACCACTATTATTACGCTGCAGTGGCACTGGTTAGGAGTGGTTGAAGGAGTCGATTTACGCGCTCCCCTATCCGACAAGCGCGCTTCCCCTTATTCTCGACATCACCTCAACGTTGAACTGGGAGCCCCCATGGATGTACTCGAAGCGATGCAGACGCTAAACGCCTGCCGTCATTACAAGACCGATCCGGTCTCCGATCAACTTGTCGCAAAAATAATGAACAGCGCGCGCTGGGCGGCGACCGGCAGCAACAATCAGCCGGTGACCTACGTGGTCGTGCGCGATGCGGCGAAGCGTCGCGCGATTCATGATCTCTACCAGCCGATCTGGGACATGGTCATGCAGAAATATTCGAGCGGCGAGATCAAGTCTGGTTTCGATGCCAAGTTCCTCGCGAATGTCGATCATTTCGCGCGGCATCTGGCCGATGTGCCGGTGATGATCGTCGTGTGTGCGCGCTGGCAGGAACTCACGGCGCTCGATGCCAACCTAGGTCGCACGGTATTAACACCCGGCTCGTCCATTTACCCAGCCGTGCAAAATATGATGCTCGCCGCGCGTAACGAAGGACTCGGCACGGTGCTCACAACCTTGCTGGTATTGTCCGAAAACGAGATCAAGAAGCTGCTGAATATTCCAGATGATCTCGCTACAGCAGCGGTGATCACCTTGGGCTGGCCGGCTAAGCCGTTCCCGAAGAAACTCCGCCGCAAACCGCTCGCGGATGTCGCGTTCCTCGATACCTATGGGGCAGCACTGCCTGATGCAGCGACTTACGCCTGACCGACACTCGACTCACGGACACCTCCCATGACATCCAATGCAAATCTTGATGCGCTGCTTTCCCGTGCGGTCAATGCCGGTGAACTCCCTAACGTGGTCGCCATCGTCGGCAATCGCGACGGCGTGGTCTACGCAGGCGCTTTTGGTCCCCAGACCTTGGGTGAGCCGGCGGCGCTAACCCCACAGAGCGTGCTCTGGATCGCGTCCATGTCAAAAGCGATCACTTGCGCTGCGGCCATGCAGTTCGTGGAACAGGGCCGCCTGAGTCTGGACGCGCCGGCGCACACTGTATTGCCGGCGCTTGGTCAAACCCAGGTCCTGACCGGATTCGACGCCGACGGTAAGCCACAACTCCGCGCACCACGACGCGCGATCACGCTGCGCCATTTACTGACGCACACCGCAGGATTTGGCTACGAATTTTCCAGTGCCGACAATAAGCGCTACATCGACGTCACGGGTATGCCCAGTATCTTGACCTGCACCAACGCTGCGTTGGCCACGCCGCTGCTGTTCGATCCGGGTGAGCGCTGGGAGTATGGAACTGGAATCGAGTGGGCTGGCAAGATGGTGGAGCAAATCAGCGGCAAGCCGCTCGGTCAGACCTTGCAGGAAAACCTGTTGGGGCCGCTCAAAATGACCAGCACCTCGTTCAAGCTCAACGCCGATCAACTCGGCCGCCTGGCCGGCATGCACGTGCGGACATCGGAAGGAACGTTGAAGCCATTCCCGTTGGTGATGCCGCAGGCGCCTGAGTTTGAGCTGGGTGGCGGCGGGCTATACAGCACCGTTCACGACTATCTGCGCTTCATGCGCATGCTCATGGGTGAGGGCAGCCTTGATGGCGTGCGCGTGTTGCGCCCGGAAACCGTGGCCGAAATGGTGCGGAATCAGTGCGGCGAGATGGATTGTGGCCACATGCCGAGCATTGCTCCGATGACCTCACACGATGTGGATCTCTTTCCCGGCGAGCGCGCGGGCTGGGGTTTGAGCTTTGCGATCAACCGGGTCGCCGTGCCGCAAGGTCGCTCCGCCGGGAGCCTCGCCTGGGCCGGGCTCTCGAATTGCTACTACTGGATCGATTTAAAGCGCGGGATCAGCGCAATGCTCTCGACCCAGCTGTTACCGTTCTTCGACCCCAAGACCATGGCGGTATTGCGCGAGTTTGAGCGCGTGGTCTATGCGGGCGTGAGTGCGGGTTAAGACCCTATTGGGTGTGCTTGCTTCGTGACTAACGAATAGGGCTTGCCAGCGAGGTGCGATACGCCGCCAGGGTGCGGGCCTTGACGATCGCGTGATCGACTACCGGCAGCGGATAAGTCTCGCCAAGCGTGATGCCGTGCAAAGCCTGTGCGAGCGGCGCCATCTCCCAGGGTCGATGGATGTAGCGGGCAGGCACATCGCTCAGCGCTGGCACGTGGCGCCGAACAAAAGCGCCCTCAGGATCAAACCTCTCGCCCTGCAAGATCGGATTAAAGATCCGGAAATACGGCGCCGCGTCGGTACCGACGCCGGCCGCCCACTGCCAGCCGCCGTTGTTGGCGGCGGGATCACCATCGATCAATTGGTCCATGAACCATTGCTCGCCATCTCGCCAGTCGAGCAGTAGATCTTTCGCCAGAAACGAGGCCACGATCATGCGCCCGCGGTTATGCATCCAACCGGTGGTCAACAACTGGCGCATGCAGGCGTCAACGATCGGGTAACCCGTCTGGCCCTGTTGCCAAGCGGCCAGGTCATCCGGCGCCACACGCCATGGGATCGCGCGCAGTCGCGCATTGAAGGCTGCGCGCAGCACGCCCGGGAAGTGGTAGAGCACCGCGAGATAAAATTCGCGCCAGATCAATTCTTTCAACCAGGTTGCCGCACCCTCACTCGCCAACGGCGCCGCGGTCCGCGCGCCGAGTGTCGCCACCACCGCTGCGCGCGGCGAGAGCATCCCGAAGCGCAGATAGGGCGACAGGGCCGAGGTGCCACTGGTGGCCAACAGATCACGCTGGCTGGCATAGGCATGGATGGGTTTCGCGAGGAAACATGCGAGGCGCCGTTGCGCTTCGAACTCGCCAGGCGGAAAGTCAGGGCTATCGACGAAAGACGGCAGCGATGCACCGCGGATCGTTACCGCAGGTGCTGGCAAGGTCGCTGGTGCCGGCAAGCAATCCGCAAGCGTCGGTACCGGCAGAGCCTGCCACGCGCGACTAAAGGGCGTGAAAACGGTGTAGGGCGTCCCTTGCTTGCTCAGCACGCGCGCCGGATGGTGTACGGTGGTGCCGGGCAGCAGCTTCAGCGGGAGTTCGCGGGCTAACGCGGTATCGCGCCGACGTGCATAGGGACTGAAATCTTCGGCGGCATAGATTGCAGTTGCCGCGGTGTTCGCGAGGACCCTGCGTAATACCTCCAGCGGCTCGCCTTGTGCGATCAACAAGCGCGAACCGCGCTGCCTTAATGCTGCATCCAGTGCACGCAGGCCCCCAAACAAGAAGGCACGCCGGCGTGCCGCATGCCGGTGAAAGCGACTGTTGAGTATCGCGTGATCGAGGATGAACACCGGCACCAGCGACCCATGCGCAAGTGCCGCCATCAAGGCCGGATTATCCGCAAGGCGCAGATCTCGCCGTACCCACCAGATAGCAGCCGTCATGGCCTCACCAAAGGTTTTTCGCCAGCCATCACCGCTACGCCAGTGGGGTCGTGATGACAACCCGCGCAGCCGCGCAGGGGGCCACTCCGGATGCCGCGTTGCGCAATCTGGACGTGGCAATCGCGACAAAACACGTGAAAGTCTTGCTCGATTCTGAGCGCGAGCTCGGGGCGAATCTTGTGGCAGAAGTAGCAGGCATCACGACCCGTATTATCGAAGAAATTGTGATGGCAGGTCGCACATCTAACTGCGCCATGATCGTGATGCTCAAAAATTATCTGCAACAGCGGGCGGCGAATGATCAGTTGCTCACGCCATTTGACCAGACCAGCGGCGGTCACCACGCTCAGAATGGCCATTATAAGCAGGGATCGACGGCGCATAGCGCGAGTTCCTCAGCGGGTGCCTGCAAGGCTCCAGACCAGCCGAAGCCGACCGCCGCCGCGATCCATACAAGCGCCACCGCGCGTACCAGGCGCTGCGCACGGTGGCGCTCAGCGCCGCCGGTGTCGCGCACCCCCTCTGCTTTTGCGCGCAGCGGCCAGCGCCGTAACCCCCAACTCATCAGCGACGGCAACGCGAGTAACCACACCAGCGCCACGATCCCGCCCGGCGCACCGTAGTAATACCCGGCACCGAGCAGATGCCACCCGACTAACCCGAGCGTCACGACCGACAGTCCGGCATGCCAGCGCCGCCAGCTGCGATAAGGCCAGTGCCAAGCGTCGCGGTAGCGCGAAGAGGTGATCAGCAACGCGATCAGTAAAGTCCCGACCAAGCCGGCGAGCATGGGTGCCACGGCGCCGAGCTTGAGGTACTCCACCACGCGCGGTTCGAGTATGAGCAGAACACCCACATGCGCCAGGATCAGCGCCAGCACGACGTAGGCGAGATCGCGGTGGACGGCCTGAATCAGGCGCAAGAATCCGGTCGCCCGGTGTTGCGGTGCCCACCAGCGCGCGCTCAGCAGTGGCAGCAACGCTAAACCACTCGCCGCGCAAACGCCCAGCCCCATGGCGAAATCCCACCAGAATTCGATCGCAGGGGCGCCCGGCTGAATAAGCAGAACCCCGATAGGCGTGAGGGTGTAGATCAATAGCGCGCCGAACCAGCCTTGCTCAACACGGGTATAGCCCGGGGGCGTGGCGCGAGCCGTTAGCTGCATTTCGAACCTGCTGGTAAGTACCGCACAGTCTAGCCGTTCACTCAGATTCAAGTGGCGAGAATTTGTGACCCCGTGCACCACGGCGCGGCGCTTGCGCCATACTGGGCGCCTCGCCCACTCAGTAACGCTGCCCCCATGCAGCGTCCAGGATATCTACCGGCATGAACTTTGAAGCACTGACCGAACAACGGCATAGCGTACGGCGTTATCAACCGGGCCTTACGATCTCGGATGAGGCGCTGCGCAAGATTTTCTCGCAGGTGCAGCGCTCGCCAAGTTCGTTCAATCTCCAGCACTGGCGCTTCGTGGTCGTGCGCGAGCTGGCACGCAAGCAGACCTTGCGCGGATTGTCCTACGGCCAGCAGCAAGTCGAGGACTGTGCGGCGGCCGTGATCGTGTGTGGTCGGCTCGATGCATTCGAAGATGCCGCACACCTGTATGCGGCGGCGCCCGCTGACGTGCGGGACAAATTCGTGCCCATGATCGGCGCCGCCTATCGCGATCAACCGGCCTTGCAGCGCGAGGAAGCGATCCGGTCGGGCGCGCTGGCGGCCATGACCTTGATGTACGCCGCCAAACATTTCGGTTGGGATAGCGGGCCGATGATCGGGTTCGATGCGCAGCGGGTCTCAACCTTGCTCGAACTCACGCCGAATATCACGCCCGTCATGCTGGTCACGCTCGGCAAAGCTTTGAACGACGAGCAACCACCGCGACTTTATCGCCGACCCTTGCGCGAAATCGTGCAATTCGAGACCCTCCGCGGGGATTCCCTGGCGGATTGGAACACGCGTGCCTAAATCCATTCGTGACACGCTGGGGCGCCGCGCGCGTGCGCTGGTCCTGCTGGCGATGGGTGGCTGGCTCGTCTTTATCGCTTGCATCTTTGCGCCGGCAATTCCACTGCCGATTATGGTGAGCGCTTTTGTCACGGTCGTCGGCAGCCTGCTCGGTCTTGTGCTCGGTTTACGGTGTCCACATTGCCGCGCGCGTATTCCCCAGGTGGGGATGGCCGAGGTGTGGGCGCCCCCGAGCGCGGTCAAACCCAGACATTGCCCGAACTGCGGCGCTGATTTATGCCTGCCGATTGCCTGAAACCGTCATGACGCGCCTGGTGCGCATCCTAAGCTCGAATGGGTGAGGCCTTGATTCAAGCTCGATGATGCGCGGCCTCAGGTCGTGCAAAAAAAGCGTCGGCCTCACGTGCCGCCAGCTTCGCAAGGCGTTCCGGCGGGAAGCCAAGGGCTTGCAGACCCACCAATGAATTCGCGACTTCGCGATAGCTTGCAAGCTTACCTTCGCGCAATTCGCAAATCGAGACGCCTTCAAATCCGGCTCGTCGACCGGCGAACTGAGGCAATTTGGATTCGTAACTGAAAACATATCGCGCATAACCGAGGCGGCCGTCCGAGACGGGATCATGGATGTCCCAGATAAAACTGCCTGCATCACGATGGAAGTAACGCTCGATCAAGTCGATGATCGCGTCCCCCTGGAACGCGCCATAGAAGCAATCGTGGTAGACCCCGTCCCCAGTGAAGCAGGCGCGCGTCGCGGGGCCGTCGCCGCGGACTGCCGCGCGGGTCATTTCTGATATCAGGCTGGTGAAGTCCATTAAAGAACCGCCTTAATCAATGCATTCACCTGCGTCGCTGCCTCCAGCTGCACGAGGTGGCCGATGCCATCGAGTAGATGTACTTGCACATTCGCGGGCAGACCACTTGCCTGGCTCACCGGAATAATCTTGTCCTGCTTGCCCCAGATCACCTGCACCGGCATGGAGAGCGTCGCGAGCTTGTCACGCAGGTTCACTGTCTGTTGATTGCCGCTCACAAAGCCTGTGGCGATCGTGTGCAGGGCTTCCGGTACGCCGTCGGTGCGTTTGTACTTGAGAATATCGTCGATCAACTGGCGCGTGATGAGTGCGGGATCCGCCACCAGTTGCTGCAAAATCGGTTTCATGTCGCGGCGGGATTCGCCGTTGATGAAGCCGCTCAGATAGCCCCCGTTGATCTCGCTGCCGAGCCCCGCTGGCGCGAGCAGATTCACCGACAGCACCCGCGCGGGTGCTGTCATCGCTAGCTGCAGAGAAACCGCTCCGCCCAGTGAATGCCCGGCAAGATGGGCGCGCTCGATCCCAATCGCCGCCATGAAACCCATGACGACGCTCGCCAGCGCGGCGACCGCGCCATCCACGATCGCTTTCGTGGATTGTCCATGTCCGGGCAGGTCCAGCGCATAAACCTGCGCATGCGCGGCCAGCGGTTCCTGCGTGAACAGCCAGTTGCCGAGATCGCCGCCAAAGCCGTGAATCAAAATGACGGCCGGTCCACTATCGCCGACCTTGGTATATCGCAGGCGGGCGTTACCCACTTCGGCCCACAGGTAGCTTGGTCCCACGTCGCCTTCCGCCGGTGGTGGCGGCACATAGTTGGCCTGGAATTCTGCGACGTAGGCGTCGATATCAGCATCGCTCACCGTCGCCGGCGCCAGCACGCCGAGCAACGCGCCGACCGGCAGCACGTCGTCGGTCTGCGCCACCTGACGCCGCAGAAGCCCGGCCTCCAGCGCTTCGAAGGTATTGGCGATTTTCTCGGTCTCAATATCGAGCAGTTGATCGCCCACTTCTACCGTAGTGCCAACGGGCACCACCCAGTCAACCACTTTTCCTTCCTGCATCGACAAGCCCCATTTGGGCATGGTGATCGGCGTAATCGCAGGATTACCCATCATGCGTACTCCACACATTTGCGCACGGCGGCTTCAATCTTCGCCGGGCTGGGGATATAAAGATCTTCCAGTACGCCGGAGAAAGGGACGGGTGTGTGTGGCGGGGTGACCATCTGAATGGGCGCGTTGAGCAAATTAAAACCCTTCTGCGCGACCATCGCCGAGATATCGGCCGCCATGCCACAGCGCGGCGAAGCTTCATCCACAATGATTAATCGCCCGGTGGTTTCCAGGCTTTCCAGAATGGTGTCTTCATCGAATGGGGAAGTCGTGCGCGGATCGATGATCTCGCAACTGATGCCCTCTTTGGCGAGCGCATCGGCGGCTTTCTGCGCATACGACACCATGCGCGCGAGCGCCACGATCGTCACGTCTTTACCCTCGCGCACCACTCTGGCCTCACCGAACGGAATGGTATATGACTCCTCTGGCACTTCGCCTTCCATCGCGTAGAGCGCCTTGTGCTCGCAGAAAATCACGGGGTCGTCGTCGCGAATTGCCTGAATCAAAAGACCCTTGGCATCGTAGGGGTTAGAAGGGATCACCACTTTTAGCCCCGGAATGTGCGTAAAAATGGGGTACAGACACTGCGAGTGCTGGGCTGCGGCACGGAAGCCGGCGCCGATCATGGTCCGAATCACCACCGGCGTTCTAGCCTTGCCACCGAACATGTAGCGAAACTTGGCGGCTTGATTGTAGATCTGGTCGAAACACACGCCGAGAAAATCGATGAACATGAGCTCGCATACCGGCCGCATGCCACAGGTCGCAGCGCCGATCGCGGCGCCGACGAACGCTGATTCGGAAATAGGCGTATCCATGATGCGGTTGCCGTACTTGCCATACAGTCCTTTAGTGACGCCGAGCACGCCACCCCAGGCATCCATTTCGCCATCTGCGCCCGTCCCCCCGACCACGTCTTCACCCATGATGATGACTGTCGGGTCGCGGGCCATTTCCTGATCGAGCGCCTCGTTGACAGCCTGTTGGAATGAAATTTTTCGAGCCATGACTTAAATCCTCACTGCTTGCCGATATTTACCATCACTGCTTGCCGTTAATATTTTCCATTAGTATTTGCCGCTAGTATTTGATGTAGACATCGGTCAGCAGATCCTCCGGCTCCGGATTCGGCGCCGCCACTGCCGCCGCGACCGCTTCATCGATCAAGCGTGCGACCTCGTCGTCGATCGCGGCGAGCTCCGTCGCCGAGATGCTGTGCTCGCGCGTGACGGTTTCCTTGAAACGCCTGATGCAATCTTTAGTGGCGCGAATGGTCTTGACCTCATCGGGCGCGCGATAGCTCTGGTTATCACCTTCGAAATGGCCGAAGAAGCGATCAAGTTTCACTTCCACCAGCGACGGTCCGTCGCCGCGGCGGGCCCGCTCGACAGCGACGCGTACCGCTTCATACACTGCAAAAAAATCGTGTCCATCGACCGTCACGCCGGGCATGCCAAAGCCCGCCGCGCGGATCGAGATATCGCCGCAGGCCACCGAGAACTTAGCCCCGGTCGCCTCGGCATAACCATTATTTTCGGCGATGAAGATCGCCGGTACTTTCCAGGCCGCCGCGAGATTCAGGCTCTCGAAGGTGGTGCCCTGATTGGACGCGCCATCGCCGAAGAACGCGACCGCGACCCCGCCGTTGCCTTTCATTTTGGCCGCCAGTGCCGCGCCACACACAAGTGGCGGCCCGCCGCCAACAATGCCGTTGGCACCGAGCATGCCGGTGTCGAGATCAGCAATGTGCATTGAACCGCCCTTGCCGTGGCAGGTCCCTGTGCGCTTGCCAAAAATTTCCGCCATCATGCCTTTCACTTCGACCCCTTTGGCGATGCAATGGCCATGGCCACGGTGCGTGCTGGCAATCTTGTCGTCGTCGGTAAGGTTCATGCATACCCCCGCCGCAGAGGCTTCTTCACCGGCGTATAGATGGACGAAACCGGGGATGCCGCCCTTGGCGAATTCCACATGCACCCGTTCCTCGAATTCGCGGATGGTTTTCATCCGGCGATACGCTTCGAGTAAGTCTTCTCTTGAGAGCGCTAGTCCCATGTCCTCTCCTCCTCTGAATCTTGTTCTTTAAATCATCAGATGCTCGTCAACGCGCCGCAATAGCCGCGCATCGCGATGGTAGCCAGTCTCCGATTGCGGAGCCCGCAGCGGGCCGCGTAACGATGGCCACCAAGCGTACCACTTTACTCATCCGATTCCGTCACGCAGACCTGACTCGAAATCGCTTTGTTGCGCTCGCACACGGGCGGCGTTGCGTGGCACCGTTGCGCCGGGACACACACTTTAGTAGGGTCCAGGTAGTGCCCTATCCATCACTCACAAGGAGAACTCGATGCCCTTATCCGCTGAATCCATGGCCGTCGTCCAAGCGCTGGTCGCGCAGAACATGCCCCCACTCGATGGGCTACCAGTGATCGAAGGTCGCGCGCTGTTCAACAACGCGTTCAAAACCAAACCTGAAGATCAGGAGCCGGTGGCGCGTGTTGAAGAGAAAGTGATTCCGGTGGCGGGCGGCACCATTGCAGCACGTCTGTATGCCCCCGCAAGCACGCAGGCGCTACCGGTGCTGGTGCATTTTCACGGCGGTGGCTGGGTCATTATGAATCTCGATACCCACGATGGAAGCTGCCGCACGTTGTGCAATAAGGCGGGGATCGCGATCGTCAGTGTGGAGTACCGCAAGGCACCGGAATTCAAGGCGCCGATACCGGCCGAAGATTGCTATGCCGCGCTGGAGTGGGTGCTCGCGCAGGCGGCGACGCTCGGGATCGATGCGAATCGGATGGGTGTGATCGGCGATAGCGCAGGTGGCAATCTGGCTGCGGTCGTCGCACAGCTGGCGCGCGATCGCAAAGGTCCACGGCTGAAATGCCAGGTCCTGACCTACCCTGCCGTTGATGCCACGATGAGTTCGCCCTCCATCAAGGAGAACGCCACCGCGCCCATGCTCGGTGAGCGCGAAATGAAATGGTTTTGGGGACATTACGTTGAGGGATCCAAGTTGACTGCGAAGGATCCCGGCGTATCGCCACTGTTCGCGGCGAGTCTCGCCGATCTCCCACCGACTTTCGTCGCCACCGCAGAATTCGATCCACTGCGTGACGAAGGGGAAGATTACGCCCGAAAACTCCAGGCGGCCGGAGTCACCGTGGAGATGAAACGCTACAACAGCGTGTTCCATGGCTTCGCACTGATGGGCAAATTCATTCCGGAAGGACGTCAGGTCATCGACGATCAGGCGGCGTTTCTCAAAAAATATTTGTAGAGCGTGCCATTACACTTAAAGCTGGAGCGCTCCGGTTGTGCGGAGTGCTCCCTAAAAAAACCAATCGAGCGGTTGTTACCTGCGACCGCAAGCGCTAACGAGTAACAGACATGACAACGATGACGGATTTGCTGACCACCACCATCGCCCACGTCGCGCCCCTGCTCGAACGTCGCGAAATCTCGCCCGTCGAACTTGTCGAGGCTCAACTGCGCCGCATTGAGCAGTTGGATGACAAGTTGCAAAGCTTTCTGCTGGTGACCGCCGATTTGGCGCGTGACCAAGCGCGGGCCGCCGAGCAAGAGATAGCCGCAGGCAAATACCGCGGCCCGCTCCATGGGATTCCTATCGGGATCAAAGATCTGGTCGCGATGAAAGGCCTTCCACGAACCTGCGCATCACCCATGCTGCGCGAGCATCGCCCTGATCACGATGCCACTATCATCGAAAAACTGACCATTGCAGGTGCGGTCTGCATGGGCAAGCTCAACTTGACCGAGTTTGCGCTCTACGGCTATCACCCAGACATGCCGCTGCCGCACAACCCGTGGAATCTCGGCTATTCGGCCGGCGTTTCTTCGAGCGGCTCAGGCGCGGCCACTGCCGCGTCCTTGTGCTTCGGATCGATTGGCACGGATACCGGAGGGTCGATTCGCTTCCCGTCCTCGATGTGCGGCATCGTTGGTCTCAAACCCACCTTCGGCAAGGTTTCCCGCTATGGCGTGTTTCCGCTCGCCGATACCCTCGATCACATCGGGCCGATGACGCGTAGCGTCGCGGATACCGCGATCATGCTGCAGATTCTGGAAGGGCGCGACGAAAAAGATCCGACTACGCGTAACGATCCTAAGGTGGATTATCTGGCCGAGATAGCGCGTGGCGCACAGGGCTTGCGGATCGGCATCGACCGCGCCTATTGCACGGCCGATACCGATCCCGCACAAGCGGACGCCACGTTTCGCGCGTGCTACCTGCTAAAAAACCAGGGCATGGAAATTTTTGATATCGATCTGACCGGGATCCTCGCTGGTCTCGATTATTGGTACACGATCTGTGGGGTAGATGCGTTGTTGCGTCATCGAGAATTCTATCCGGCCCGCGCTATGGAGTACGGACCGGCATTTCGCGCAATGCTTGATTACGGTGCGGCGGCGAGCGCGGAAGACTACGCGCGCGGACAACGGTTGCGTCAAGCAACGATCGCCTTGTTCGACAATGCCTTGTCTGAGGTCGATTGTATTCTCTGTCCGGCAACGGCAACCCCGGCGATGCCGCAGGCGCAGTTTGGTCCGCAGACCGTGATCTCACCGGAAGCCATGCCGGCTTTGGTCCGCTATACGGGCCCGACAAATTTGAGTGGTCATCCGTCGATAACCCTCCCCAACGGCTTCAGCGCGGAGGGCCTGCCGCTCGCGATGCAGCTGATCGGACGGCGGGGTGATGAAGCGACGATCATGCGTGCGGCGGCGGCCTATGAGCGTGCGACCGAATGGCATAAGCGTCGACCAGTGCTGTGACATTCGAGCTGTCCCGCATAACCCATGATCAAACCAAGCGACAGTTACGAGACCATCTGTTACATTGCCGCCGCGTTTAACTGATCAGTCCTCCGTTCTCCGCCGACCACGGTCGTTCAATTTATCCCATCTGCCTTTGACTGACGCCGCCTCTGCTGGCGACAGGCCGATTCCTAAGTACTAGGAGCTTTAATGTCCGCTTTTTCTACACTGGGTCTCCCGGAGATCCTGGTTCGTGCCGCCCATGAGTGCGGTTACGACATCCCTACCCCAATTCAAACTCAAGCCATTCCGGTGGTCCTCGCTGGCGGTGACGTACTCGCCGCCGCCCAGACCGGGACCGGCAAGACCGCCGCGTTTCTGATGCCAATCCTGGCCCGCTTGAGCGCCACGCCACGGCCCCCCAACAACCCGATTCGGGTCCTGATCCTAACGCCCACGCGCGAACTCGCGGCGCAGATCGAGGCCTCGTTTCGCGACTACGCACGCTACACCAAAATCACTGCGTTGGTGGTTTTCGGCGGCGTGAATATCAATCCGCAAATTTCGCAATTACGGCGTGGCGTCGATGTGCTGATAGCGACCCCCGGGCGTCTGCTCGACCTCGCCGGCCAACGGGCGTTGAACCTCGGAACCGTCGAGACCTTCGTGCTCGACGAAGCCGATCGCATGCTAGACATGGGCTTCATCCGAGATATTCGCCGCGTGCTCGCACTCTTGCCCGCGAAGCGCCAGAACCTGTTGTTCTCGGCGACCTTTCCGAACGAGATTACTTCGCTGGCCGATCAGTTGCTCAACCGGCCCGTGCGGGTCGAAGTGGCGCGCAGCGGCGCCAGCCCCGTGCTGATCCAGCAACGCGCGTGTGTGATCGACAAAACCCGTAAACGTGAGGCGCTGACGCAACTCATCAAGGACGGCGCCTGGTTCCAGGTGCTGGTGTTCGTGCGCACCAAACACGGCGCGAATCGGCTGGCCGAACAATTGGATAAATCCGGCATCCCCTCACTCGCCATCCACGGTAACAAGAGTCAAAACGCGCGTACCCGCGCGCTGGCAGAATTTAAATCCGGCACCCTGCAGGTGCTGGTGGCAACCGATATCGCTGCGCGCGGCATCGATATCAGCGAGCTACCCCACGTGGTGAACTTTGAATTGCCGCACGTGCCGGAAGATTATGTGCACCGCATCGGTCGCACCGGGCGCGCCGGGTCCGAAGGACAAGCGCACGCCCTGGTTTGTTCCGAAGAACTCTCACAACTTGCCGCCATCGAGCGCCTGCTCGGCAAGCGCATTGAGCGATTCACCATGCCGGGCTTCGACAAGCCGAGCAGTAATCCGAGTGATCACGTTGCCGAGCGTCGACAACACACGCCGCGGGAAGCCTCCCCGCATGGCTCGCGGCGACCAGGCAGCCAGGGCAATCGCGCCCAGGGGAATCCTCAGCGCGAGCGGTCCGGCGCCGCCCCACGACCGGCGCCTACTCGCCCTCGGTAATCACCGCGATTCGCGACACGCCCGCGCGTTCGATACTGGCCATGACCTTGGCGACGATGCCGTAGCGCGCGGCATCGTCTGCCTGTAGGTAGAGGGTGAGGTCAGGCTTGCCGAGCTTGCGCTGCCTCAACGCACGCTCCAGTTCGGTGGGTGCGATCTCGCGCTTGGCCAAAAAGATTTTGCCGGCTGCATCCACACTCACGGTTAACGCGGCGGGCTCATCCGGGCTCGCGGTTGCGGCGGTCTTGGGCAGATTGACGTGGATCGCGTTGGTCAGCAGCGGCGCGGTCACGATGAACACCACCAGCAATACCAACATCACGTCGACCAGTGGCGTGACATTGATCTCACTCATCACTTCGTCCTGTTCGCTCTGGGGACTCATGGCCATACGCTGCTCCTCACGCGCCGCGATCGAGGCGAAAACCGTTACGCGCGGCTAAGTTTAGAAAATCAGTCGCGAAATCATCCAGATCTGCCACCACCGTTTTCATGCGTCGCAGAAAGAAGTTGTAGGCCAGTACTGCCGGCACTGCGACCGCGATGCCAATCGCGGTCGCGATCAAGGCTTCACCGATCGGTCCCGCCACGACGTCGAGAGAGGCATTGCCCGCGGTGGTGATACCCTGCAAGGCATTCATGATGCCCCACACGGTGCCGAACAGGCCTACGAACGGCGCAGTGCTGCCGATGCTCGCCAGCACTGCGAGGCCGCCCTCGAGCGCACGACGTTCCCTTTGCAGTTGCTGGCGCAGACATCGCTCCAGGAGATCGCGCCGATCACCGGAGTGCGCGAGATCGTGCGCTGTTTCGCTTTCTGCGAGCACCTCGAAGCCCGCGTGTGAGATACGCGCCGCCGGACCACGATGAATGGCCAGACTCTTCGCACCGAGCAGATGTGGTGCCGCCCAGAACGCGCGCATATAGCGTCGATTGCGCCAGCTTGCACGGAAATGTTGGAGAATTTTAAACCCCACCACCGTCCAGGTCGCGATGGAAAAGCCGATCAGAACATACAGCGTGACGTTGACGATTCCGCCGCTCGAGAGGTGTGACAACACGGTGATCGACTCCGCTATTTTTCTAGCTTGAAAACGATGGATAAGGTCAACGTGCTCGTGATCGGCAAAGCCCCGCGGCGCGCCGGTTCGAACAACCAATGCTTGACCGCTCTGAGTGCCGCGTTATCCAGAACTGCTCGACCGCTCGATCTGGCAACCTCGATCTTGCCAGGCGCACCATCACTCAGCACTTCAACCTCGAGCAGGACTGTGCCTTCCCATCCGCGCCGTTTGGCGAGCGTTGGATAATCCGGCTTCGGATTACGGCGCGAGGTCGCGTGTGTATTGGCGGGCACCGTCAATGCTGCGACTGGCGCTGGGGGCGCCGCCACCGGTGCGGGTGCTGTCGCGGGTGATGCCGGTAATGCACTCGCCACTTCCGCCGGTGGTGGTGGCGTCAGTGGCTTAGGTTTGAGTTGAGGTTTTGGTTTTGGTTTTGGCTTCGGCACAGGTTTCAGAAGTAACGGCACCGCCGAGACTATCGGCGGTGCCTCTACCACCGGCATTGGTGCCGCCACCACCACTGTTGGCGGCGGCCTAACGAACGTTATCTGTACGACCCGGGGCCGGGCCGCTGGCGCGGGTCGCTCGCGAGGTTGTTGAAACCAGAGCCACGCGCAGACGTGCAACAGCACCGAGACGATCGCCAAAAACAGATAATCCACGCGCGGTTGCTCGCCCGCTCGAGCACCATCTGGATCCATAGCGCGAAGCGCCAGCGCAGGTTTCATGGTCCCGGTATTGATGGTCAGCGTGGATCAGCAGTAAGCACTGGCGATCTCCCCGGCGCATCCAGAACGATTCACTGCAAGCCGCGATTAATCGCCGCGGCAATGCGATAGCAGGTGGTCAGCACCGGCATTGCCAACCCAAGCTCGCTACCCAACCGATACGCATATCCGACAGTCTCCTCGAGCTCTAAACGACGCCCGCGCAATAGATCCTGTAGGCTCGACATCCGATGGGTCGGTGCCTGGGCGGCCATACGGGTGCCAACTTCCTGCACGAGCGCGACCGCCTCAATTTCGCTACTGTGAAGAATCCCTAGCACGGGAACCGGCGAAATATCGAGCAACGGAATGCCGCGCATCTGCGCCAACTGCGCCGTCTCACGCGTGATCTGCGCGACCACGAGCGCGACATCGGGATCTTGCAGATAATCGCCAGTGAACCGCCGCGTGAGCACCGCCAGCAGCATCAACGCCAACCAGCCAGTGTACTTCGACCACACCAGGCTCTGGATGTTATCGACCGCGCGTGCATTGATCCCGGCGGCGTGAATCGCGTCTACGACGTTGACTGCGCGGGGCGTGAGTTCACCGTTTATTTCGCCGAGATGCAGATTGATGTTGCGCGTGAACAGCACGGCGCCGTCGTCGGTCAATTCGCCGCTAAAATCCGCCATCGCGCCCAGCACCGGCTCGGATCCGAACCGCGCACGCAGTTCTGCCTCCTTGACTACTCCGTTCTGGACTGAGAATACGAGCTTTGGCTGGAGCGCACGGAACGCCGTCAGACCCGCGACGCTGTCGTAGGTTTTGACGGTATTAATGAAGACATCGGCGTCCACCAGTGCAGCGGGTTCGCGCACGATTTCGCAGCCAGTGTCAAAGGTATTCAGGCCGCGAATGTGCACGCCATGTGCTTCCAGCAAAGTGGCGCGCGCGCCGCGGGCGATCAGTTCCACGCGGTGTCCAGCCCGCGTCAGATGGGCCGCGAGCAGGCTGCCAAGGGCCCCGGCCCCTAGAATTACGAAATGCATATCAATTTCTCATTAGTGTGACAATCCCGCCTCCTGGGCCGCGACCAGCACCGCATCCAGCAGGGCTTGCGAAATCTTCGCAGTCAATGCGTCGGCCGCCGGGCCAGTGACCGCGACCGGCGTCTTGTCGACATTGAATTCGTCGCGCCACAAATCATTCTCCATCGGCACATCCTTCTGGCCATCAGAATTGCCGATCACTCGACCTTCCGTATCCAATGCCTCAAGCGAGACCATGGCATAAGCATCCGTGCGCGCTTCGCCGTGGCGCACGACGCCATATCCGAGCAGATTCTCGACCGAGTCGCCGATGAAATCCTGCTCGACCTGGCGATAGACCACCACCACCATGTCGAGTCCCTGCGCGGCGGCCCATGCGCCCAGCGCCGGGCGCATGCGTTCGAGATTCGGGTACGCCATGCTGCTGTCGTAAGGAGGCGGGAAAGCATCGCGTTGATAGGTCACCGCCTTGACATCGAGTGACATACCGCGCATCCGCTGCGTAAGGAAGTTCGTGACCGCTGCCTGGACGTTCCAACCGGGTAAGTCGAGCGTCGTCGCCGTGCTGTCCATCACCGATAATTGCATGTGATGAACGCGCGGTGCGGGGTCCAGTAACACCACAATCCCGACTTTGTTCTTGAGCGCTCGATACTCGGGCGTAACCCGCACCTGCTTCAGATCGAGGCAGCCGACCAATCCAATCACCAACGCCACCAACCAGATTTTGCGCATCACCAGATTACACCTCCTGTTGCGGGACCCGGCATGATACGCAATCGCTAAGCGTTGCCCTAGGTCGGAGGTCGCGGCACACTAGGTGAATCGCCACTTTCCAGCGCAGGAGCCATGCCATGGGAGCCAAACCCGAGATTCACTACAGTGCCTGCCCGCACGACTGTCCCTCGACTTGCGCGCTTGAGGTCGAACGACTGGATGCCCACCATATCGGCAAAGTGCGCGGAGCCGCCGATAACACCTACACTGCGGGTGTTATCTGTAGCAAGGTCGCGCGCTACGCCGAGCGAATCCATCATCCTGACCGGTTGCAGGTTCCGCTACGACGCACTGGCCCCAAAGGCGCCGGCAAGTTCCAGCCGCTGAGCTGGGAGGCTGCACTCGATGAAGTCGCTGAGGCCTTCCTTGAGGCCGAACAGCGCCACGGCTCGGAAACTGTCTGGCCGTATTTCTATGCTGGCACGATGGGACTGGTCATGCGTGACGGCATCAATCGCCTGCGCCATGCCAAACGTTACTCGGGCCAGTATTCGACGATTTGTGTGACTTCAGCCTGGACCGGATTTTTGGCAGGCACTGGCAAACTCGCCGGCTGCGATCCGCGCGAAATGGCGCAAGCCGATGTGGTGGTGATCTGGGGGACGAATGCCGCCAGCACCCAGGTTAATGTGATGGTCCATGCGCTGCGCGCGCGCCGTGAGCGTGGGGCAAAGCTGGTCGTGGTCGACACCTATCGCAACGCGACCGCGGAACAGGCAGATCTCTTTGTCTGTGTGCGCCCGGGCACGGATGGCGCGGTGGCGTGTGCCGTCATGCACTGCCTGTTCCGCGATGGCCATGCGAACTGGGACTATCTCGATCGCTATACCGATTGTCCACGCGATCTCGAAGCCCATTTACGAGACCGTACACCCGCCTGGGCAAGTGCTATCAGCGGCGTGCCGGTGGCCACCATCGAAGCATTCGCACAACTCGTCGGGCAACATCCCCGCACTTTCTTTCGTCTGGGCTACGGTTTCTCCCGCCAACGCAATGGTGCGATCAACATGCATGCCGCCGCGTGCATTCCCGCCGTGACCGGCGCATGGCTGCACGCAGGCGGCGGCGCGTTTCACACCAATGGCGCGATCTTCCATTGGGACAGAACCCTCATTGATGGTTTGGATGTGCAAGATAACTCGATTCGGCTGCTCGACCAGTCGCGGATCGGCGCGGTCCTCACGCACGAACGCCGCGCCCTGCAGGGCGGCCCGCCAGTGACCGCACTGTTGATCCAGAATACGAATCCAATGTCGGTTGCGCCCGATCAGAACACCGTCCGGCGCGGTTTCATGCGCGAAGATCTGTTTACCTGCGTCCACGAGCAGTTCATGACGGAAACCGCTGCCGTCGCCGATATTGTGCTACCAGCGACCATGTTTCTGGAGCACGACGATCTGTACCAAGGCGGCGGTCAACAACACATTCTGTTTGGTCCCAAGATCGTCGAAGCACCAGGCGAATGCCGGAGCAATCATTTCGTGATCTGCGAACTGGCCAAGCGGCTGGGCGCGCATCACCGGGGCTTTGCAATGACCTCGCGCGAGGTCATTGATTGGACCTTGCAAAATTCGGGTTGGGGCGACTTAGCGCGGCTCGAACGCGAGCGCTGGATCGATTGCCAACCGGACTTCGCCACCGCACACTATCTTGATGGCTTTGCGCATGCTGATCGGAAGTTTCATTTTGCGCCGCACTGGAGCGACATGACGCCGCAGGAATTCGGCGCCAACTCGACGATACCGTTTCCGCGATTGCCCGATCATCATGCCGTGATTGAAGAGAGCGACGATGAAATGCCATTCCGCCTGGTCACTGCCCCCGCGCGGCATTTTCTCAACTCGAGCTTCACGGAAACTCCCACCTCCCAACGACGCGAGCGTCGACCTTCTCTGATGATCCATCCCGCTGACGCCGCGGCGCTGAATTTGGAAGACGGTGCCCCGATCCGCATGGGCAATACGCGCGGAGAAATAGAGCTCGTGATCGAGCTGTTCGAGGGCGTACAGCGCGGCGTCGTGATCTCTGAAAGCATCTGGCCTAATCACGCCTATCCGGGCGGGCGCGGGATCAATGTCTTGACCGGTGCTGATCCGACCGGCCCCGTGGGCGGCGCGGCATTTCACGACAACCGCGTGTGGATCAGGACCGCGCAAGTCGGTGCGCTAAATTGAATTGAAAGCGAGATAAGCCATGCAACATGCAGAACAGATCACGGTCGCCAAGCGCCTGCTCAAATTCATTGACACGGAGACGACTGAACGCAGCGAGGCAACGTATTCCCAGTCGATTAACGAATACACCAGTCCCGAGATCGCCGCGCGCGAACAACAGGTGTTCTTTCGTGAGCAACCCTTGTGCGTGGGCCTGAGCGCCGATTTGGCCGCGCCCGGCACCTATCGCACGCACGATCTCTCCGGGATCCCACTGTTGTTGGTACGTGACCTGCACGGTGCTTTTAAAGCATTCCTCAATGTGTGCCGTCACCGCGGCGCACGGGTCGCCAAGGATTGTGGAGAAGCACGCGGCTTTACCTGCCCGTATCACGCCTGGGTCTATGGACTCGATGGCGCGCTCGTAAACCGCCCTGACGAGGCGTCATTTGCGGCGCTCGCGCGGGCCGATTTTGGCTTGACCGCGCTACCCGCGGCCGAGCGGCACGGTATGTTGTGGGTCTGCCCAACTCCTGGACGTGATTTCGAGATCGCGCACTGGCTCGGCGAGCTCGACGGTGAACTGGCCTGTTATGGATTGGCTGGATTCAAGCACTACGCTTCTCGCGATCTCACCCGCAAGATGAACTGGAAGCTCGTGGTGGATACTTTTCTGGAGTCCTACCACTTCTGCGTGCTGCATCGAGATTCGATCTGCTCTATCTTTCATCACAATCTCGCCACCTTCGACGCCTATGGCAAACACTTCCGCTTGGTCTCTCCGCGCAAGTCCATCGCCGGCCTGCCACAACAGACGGAAGAAGATTGGAAGTTGCTCCCCCATATTGTCGTGATTTATGTACTGTTCCCGGGCACAGTGCTCGTATGGCAAGGCGAGCAGATAGAATTGTGGCAGATCTTCCCTGGACCAACGCCCGACGAATCACGTTTTCGGGTCACGCTCTACACGCCAGAACTCGCAGTGACAGAGAAAGCGCGCCGGCATTGGGATCGCAATCTGGAGCTCGTGCTGCATGTCGTCGAGAACGAAGATTTCCCCGTGGGGGAAGGCATTCAAAAGGGTTTTTGCAGCCAGGCGCAGACTCACACGGTGTTCGGTCGCAACGAGCCCGCGCTTGCCCATTATCATCGCGAGATAACCACCGCGTTACGGCATCAAAGCTGAGCGCCACGGTACGGCTAGCGCATTGAGATGGCGGATATGGGTGGCCGCAACGACAACCACCCTCGCGATTCAACCCCAACACGAGGAGTTAGACCAGCATGGAAATAGGCATTAGCACACGTGATCGAGCAGCGATCGCAGACGGTTTGGCCCACTTACTGGCGGACAGTTATTCGCTCTATCTCAAGACGCATGGCTTCCATTGGAATGTAACGGGTCCGATGTTCAATACCTTGCACCTGATGTTCATGGATCAGTACACGGAATTATGGAACGCGCTGGACCTGATCGCCGAACGTATTCGCGCGCTCGGACATCCAGCCCCGGCGTCCTACTCGCAGTTTGTCAAGCTCTCGAGTATCGCGGAGGAAACCGGCACGCCAGCCGCAGAAGACATGATCAAGCAATTAATTGCGGGCCAGGAAGCCATCGTACGAACCGCACGCAAGCTATTCCCGAATGTTGACAAGGTGGGCGACGAGCCCACTGCCGATCTGCTCACCCAGCGCATGCAGATTCACGAAAAAAACGCCTGGATGCTCCGCAGCCTGCTGGAGCCTCATGCCCCAGCCGCCGCCGCGGGTAAGCGACGGCGCTGAGTGAGCGCGCCACTCGGGTTGACAGTGGCGCGTCGTCCCTAGGTTCTTCGGGCCGGAGAAAGCGCCTTATCAGCAATTCTTCAATGAGCGCAACTAGGGTTCGAACATTGTCCGCGCAACATGATCTCGGCGCGTTGCACCCGGAATCCGTCCGGGACGCTGGCCGGCGTATAGTTTGGGGCCAGCTCGAGGCAGGTCACTTCGCCGCAGGTCGTGCAATGGAAGTAGGCCTGGTGTCGGTTGCCGTCTCGCGCGGCACTGAAACGCCAGATACGGTCTTCCGCCGCGACCTTGTTCGCGAGGTCTTTGTTGACGAGCCATTCCAGCGCGCGATACAACGTGACGCGGTCGAACTGCACCCCTTTTGCGCGAGCCTGTTGTTCGATTTCGTGGTGGGTCAGCGCCCGTTCAGTTGCCTTCAGTATCTGGAGTACCGTCTGGCGCGCTGGCGTGATCCGGCTCGGCAAGGCGCCGTGTTCGGTGGGTCCGCCGGCATCAATGTTGTCGGTCGTGCTGTCAATCTGAAAGTCCATGGGTTTTCTCCGTTTAGTCCGCAGCCAAATTTGCTGCAATGCAATTATTGGCCGGGATGTTGACCCATGTTGAGCCGGTTTGCAACATGGGCGATATCGAGTGAGCAGGACCTAACGGCCGCGAGCTTAGGCCGCCAGGTCTAATGCCGTGAACCTCGGACGCCGCCTGCATGCCGTCGGTGCGTTGCATCCGTGCGTTGCATCGGGGCGCTGAATTCGGCGCGTGCTCAATGCGGAGTAGAGGCCAGGGCCTGCTGATTTTGGTAGGCGAACGGGACCGATCTCGGGCGGCGGGCACCGGTCAAGTGACCGCGCCAGTATTGGTTCGAAAATTTCGAAATAATCACCCGTCCGGTCTTAGGGCTTGGCGCGTGAACAAACCGACCGTCTCCCAAATAGATGCCGACATGCGAATAGGGCGGACCTTGGGTGTTGAAGAACAACAGATCGGTGGCCTGGAGTTCGGACAGCGAGATTTCGGGGAGCACTGCAGCCATGGTCGCCGCGCTGCGCGGAAGCATGAGATCAAACTGACTGAAAACGTGGTGGACCAGGCCGCTGCAATCGAAACCCTCGGTGGGCGAATCGCCTGCATTGCGATACGGTTTACCCTGCATACTGGCGGCATACGCGACCAGGCCGAGCGTATCGAGCGTATCGAGCGTTCCCGCGGCCGTTGGTAGCCGAGACTCAACTGCCTCAGATGGCGGGTTCGAGAGAGGGGCATGTTCGGAACTTGGCCCCAGCAGACTACAACCCGAGAGCGCCACCGCGAGACCCAATAGAAAGCCGCCACAGAGGGCGTTCCTCAGCGCTCCCGGGCGGGTTGCCATCGTGTTTCGTGGCGCTTGCGGGCTATCATTCAAGTTCATTATGATGATTATCCATCAACTCCTTAAATTAATGAAAAATTATTTCATAATTCACTGACCATTCCAGGTATTTCGATCTCGGCAGCGAACCCAATACCTGGCTGCGTTTGATCCCGGCCAGGATCGGGAGTGCCCCCCAAGCGTCTGAGTAGTGGCAAATATCTGTGGGTTTTGCACAACGTGGCGGAGAAATGCCGTGCGAATCGGGCAAGTGGCCGTGATTTTCCGTTCAGCACGTCAAGTTCGTGATGTAACCTACTGATCACTCTTTGCTTTGATAATCTGGCTAAAATCTATTCACTTTGACCGACCGCTGCAGTTAAATAGTCACGAATGCCCCCTAACCGCACCTCGCCCACACAGTTATCCACAGATTCTGTGCATAACTTCACGCGCCGTAACGATCCACTTCGGCGCACGCCGACGCGGCATTTACCCGCGTTGCTGGTAGCGACGCTGTGTGCCGTTTTCGCTTGGGAGGGATCGGCGGATGAACCTGCGAGGCCGGCTGCAAGCTTTCTGGTGTTCGAGACCGTCCCTGATGGCAAATGCCAAATTCTGAGCGAAGGCGGCAAATTGACCTTGCTGCGCAATACCCATCCGTCAAGCACGATCCGTTATCGTCTGCTTCGCCTGTTTGTGGCGCGCCCCCAGGGGCTGATGGACGGAGAAATTCAGCCTGCGGAAAGCGTGCAAAAACTCGGCTGTGACAGAGTCGGAGGTCGCGCGCAGACTTGGCAGGTCAAACGCGCGAGCTTCGCGCAGAAGTAAAACCGAGGAGTGAAACCATGCACCGTCAGAGACCACTATCGACACGCAGTGCGCGCCGGGGCCTCAGCCCTCAATTGACCCACCTACTGGTGGCGCTCGGATGCTGCGTCACACTAGTGACACCAACGCTTGCGGCCGGGGAGGCTCCACCTCCGCAATTCCGCTCCCCGGGCGATATGACCGTGGAAGAACGCATGTCGATGATGCGGTTGGTCGGCGACTACGACGCTTGCGTTTACCGCGAGGGTGTTGCGCAGGTCGATAAGTTTGCAGATATTCGTCAATCGGCAGACGCCGCGATGGCGGCCTGCGAGAACACCAGCAACAAACTCCGCGCCACCATTGACGGATTCGGTTTCGAACCTAGCTTTGGCGAGCATTTCGTGCACCATGCGCAGTCGCGCGCCGCGCGGTCTCTGCTCCCGGAACTTGCGATCAGAAAGAGCAGTCCCTAAGCCTTGCGGCAGTCCGGCACCGGGTTTCTCATTTCTCGCGCGGCGCCAGCGCGATTGAACCGAATTGCTCGATCAACGGGGCGAGTTCATGCAACGCCTGGTGGTAGACGCCACGCTTGAATTCAACGACTTCCTGCACGGGGTCCCAGTAATTGATCCATCGCCATTGATCGAATTCGGGCTCTGCATAGGACATCAGGTCCACCGCCTTATCATCCGCGGTCAGGTGCAAGACATACCAGCGTTGCTTCTGCCCGATGCAGAGCGGTCTCTGATCGTGGCGAATGTAGCGTCTCGGAAGCCGATAACGCAGCCACCGGCGGGTACAGCCGATGACTTTCACGTGATGAGGTTCGAGCCCGACTTCCTCCCGCAGCTCTCTGAACATGGCGGCTTCCAGGCTCTCCCGTGGATTGACACCGCCTTGTGGAAATTGCCAGGCGGACATCCCGATCCGACGCCCCCAGAAGACCTGGCCTTGGTCGTTGACGAGAATGATTCCGACATTTGCACGGAAGCCTTGGGCGTCGATCATCGGGGTCAGATGCCCTGTTGGAACTCTTGGGTCGAACGCTCTCGAAGCCGTGGCTTGACGTCTGCGCCCTTGCAAGGCGCACAGCGGTCAAGGCTCCAATGCGCGTAATTGTCGCCCAGGTTGCTACGGAGTGGCAATCTGCGGCGAATCAACCGACCAGCTTCTGGATGGCCGCGCGCTCTTCTTTGAGTTCATTTTCAGTTGCTTGCATGCGTTTGCGGCTGAAATCATCGATCGCCAAGCCCTGCACGATTGCATAATCTCCGTTGGTGCAACGGACCGGGAAGGAATACATGAGTCCCTTTTCAATGCCATAGCTGCCATCGCTCGGAATGCCCATGCTGGTCCAATCGTCCGCCGCAGTGCCTAGCGCCCAGTCTCGCATGTGTTCGAGCGCGGCATTCGCCGCCGACGCAGCACTCGAGGCGCCACGTGCGTCGATGATTTCCGCACCACGCTTGGCGACGCGCGGAATGTATTCGTTCTCATACCACGCCCGATCCACGCTCGAAAGCGCTGCCTTGCCTTTAACCAGCGTCTGGCTCAAATCAGGATACTGGGTGGTGGAATGGTTGCCCCAGATGGTCACCTGTTTGATTTCTGAGACCGTACTGTTGGTCTTTGCGGCCAACTGCGCCACCGCACGGTTATGATCCAGCCGTGTCATGGCAGTAAACTGGCGTGGATTGACCTCGGGCGCCGACACCATGCAGGTCCAGGCATTGGTGTTGGCTGGATTGCCCACCACCAGCACTTTGACATCCCGGCTCGCGTGGTCATTGATGGCCTTGCCCTGCACTTTGAAAATGCCCCCGTTCGCTGCCAGCAAATCCGCACGCTCCATGCCTGGACCCCGGGGTTTGGCACCCACCAACAAGGCATAGTTGACGTCCTTGAAGGCGATCTTGGGATCATCCGATATTTCGATTTTGCCGACCAACGGGAATGCGCAGTCTTCCAGTTCCATCACCACGCCCTGGAGTGCTTTTAAAGCCGGCGTGACTTCCAATAACTGCAGAATGACTGGCTGATCGGCACCCAGCATCTGGCCAGCCGCGATGCGAAACAACAACGAATAGGCAATCTGGCCGGCGGCGCCGGTTACTGCAATTTTGACTGGTTTTTTCATCTGCGCTTCTACCCTGATTTAAAGATGTCTTTCGTTTAATTCGCAACGATTCTACGGGCGTCCCACCAACGGCACGTAATCCCGTTTGGGGGAGCCGATATAGAGCTGGCGCGGGCGCCCGATGCGGAAGTCGTTGGTATCAGACAGCATCTCCATCCACTGCGCGATCCAGCCCGCAGAGCGCGCCAGCGCGAACATCGGCGTAAACATATTGGTCGGGATATTCAGCGCCTGGTAGATCAACCCCGAATAGAAATCCACATTCGGATAGAGCTTGCGTGAAATAAAATACTCGTCCTCGAGAGCGATGCGCTCGAGTTCCATGGCGATGTCGAACAGCGGTTGATTGAGATGCATCTCGTCCAGCAGATCGTGGCAGGCCTGACGGATGATCTTGGCGCGCGGATCATAGTTCTTGTAGACCCGATGCCCGAAACCCATCAACTTGGAGTTGTCACTCTTATCTTTCGCACGCTCGACAAACTTGCGAATGTTCCTGGGGTGATCGATCTCGGTCAGCATGTTGATCACGGCCTCATTGGCGCCGCCATGCGCTTTTCCCCACAACGTGGAAATCCCCGCGGCGACGCACGCAAAGGGGTTCGTCTCCGCGCTGCCTGCCAGGCGCACTGTCGAGGTGCTTGCATTCTGTTCGTGATCGGCGTGCAGAATAAACAGGAGCTCGAGTGCCCGTACCGCCACGGGATTCGCGACAAAGGGCTCGGTCGGCCACGAGAACATCATGTACATGAAGTTCTCAACGAAGCCTCGCGAGTTATCCGGGTAGACAAATGGCAGCCCGCTGCCGTAGCGATAAATTTTCGAGACCAGGCTCGGCATCTTCGCGATCACGCGCTGCGCGGTGAGCCGACGATGCTCGGGGTTATAGATATCAGTGGTATTGTGATAGTAAGAGGCGACGGCCGCGACGACGCCGGCGAGCACCGACATCGGATGCGCGTCATAGCGGTAGCCTTGGTAGAACCGCGAGAGATGTTCATGTGTCATCCCGTGCATCTTGATGACATGCAACCAATCATCAGACTGCTGCTGGTTGGGCAACTCGCCGTTGATCAACAAGTAGGCCACTTCCAGGAAACTCGACTTCTCGGCCAGCTGTTCGATCGGGTAACCGCGATACAGGAGCACGCCTTCTTCGCCGTCGAGGTAAGTAATGGCGCTGCGGCACGCCGCCGTCGAGCCGTACCCTAGGTCGAAGGTAAACATGCCCAACTCTTTGTATAAATTTTTCAGATCGATTACTGGCGCGCCGTATTGGCCTTCGTAGACCGGGCACTCCACCGATTTGCCGGAAGCTTTGTCGGTAATGATTACAGTACGGGTCGTCATGATTCTGTCTTCCTCTTTTGCCATCGGTGAGGCGCCTGTGCACCACACAACTGGACAAGGATAACGTTGCCCCTCTGCCTGCATCAAGGGTCGCGCGGTGACCACCTCGTCTTTTTCATCGAGGCTCGTCGCGCCACCGCAGCAACCTTCGAGCCCTTGCCATTCAGTCTCATTCGTGTGATGAGGATTCAGAACCGAACCCGGTGCCAAACTTAATGACTTTGGGCGGGCATTGATCAAAAATCCTCACGCAACCGCCGACCGCGACAAGCGCCTTCAGCGACCTGGCCGCGGTTCTTCTGTACAGCAGCGCCCAGAAGCGAGAGGAAACCTATGCAGCCCCCGTCCTGCCTGTTCAGCGGCAATGCCGCCTTTGTCGAGGACCTATACGAATCTTATTTGACCGACCCCACGTCCGTGCAGGGCGACTGGCGGCAGTATTTTGACACACTGACCAGCGACACTGCAGGCGCGCGGGACACCCCCCACGGTCCAGTCCGTGCACGCATGCTGGCGTATGTTCAGCAACCAATACAACCCCCAGTGGGGGCGCCGGTCGACGACGGCAAACAGGTCGCGGTGCTGCAGCTGATTAATGCCTACCGCTTTATGGGGCATCGCCAGGCCCGGCTCGACCCACTGAACCAACACGAACGCCCGCAGGTGCCCGAATTAGACCCGGTGTTCCACGGACTGACCACCCAGGATATGGCGCGGGTTTTCAATAGCGGTTCTGTCCAGGGACTGGACACCCATCACGCGCCGCTTGAACAGATTCTGGAGATTGTGAACAGCACCTACTGCGGCACGATCGGTGCCGAATACATGCACATTGTCGAGACCGCCCAGAAGCGCTGGATCCAACTGCGACTGGAACCCATCCGTGGCCGCGCGCAGCTTTCCGCCGAGAAGAAACGCTGGCTGCTTGGTCGCCTGGTGGCCGCTGGCGCGCTCGAAGAATACCTGCATAAGAAGTACGTCGGGCAAAAGCGCTTCTCGCTGGAAGGTGGCGAGAGCACGATTCCCCTACTCGACCAGCTGCTGGAAGACTCCGCCCGGCATGGCGTTAAAGAAGTCGTGATCGGAATGGCGCATCGGGGACGCCTGAACGTGCTGGTAAACATCGTAGGCAAGCATCCGTCGAAATTATTCGACGAATTCGAAGGGCGCAGCCGCGAAGCGCGTCTCGGTGACGTGAAGTATCACCTCGGTTATTCCTCCGATATCGAAACGCCGCACGGTCCGATGCACGTCACCCTGGCATTTAATCCCTCGCATTTGGAAATTATTGACCCGGTGGTCGAAGGTTCGGTCCGCGCCCGGCAAGACCGCCGTGGGGATGTCGAACGTAACAAGGTCCTAGCGGTCCTCATCCACGGCGACGCCGCGTTCGCCGGGCAGGGGGTGGTGATGGAGACCTTCAACTTGTCGCAGACGCGCGGCTACTCCACCGGTGGCACCGTCCACCTCATCGTGAACAACCAGATCGGCTTCACCACCAGCGATCCGCTCGACTCGCGTTCGACCCTGTACTGCACGGATGTCGCCAAGATGGTGCAAGCGCCGATCTTTCACGTCAATGCAGACGACCCAGAAGCGGTCTCGCTGGTCGCCCAGCTCGCGCTTGATTTCCGCATGGAATTCAACAAAGACGTGGTGATCGATCTGGTGTGCTATCGCAAGCATGGCCATAGCGAAGCCGATGAACCGGCCGCGACGCAACCGATCATGTACCAGCACATTCGTCGCCACCCAGGAGTGCGCAAATCCTATGCGGAGAAGTTAATCAATGAAGGGGTTGTCAAACTCGGCGAGCTGGAACAAATGACGGCCACCTATGTCGGTGCGCTGGATAATAACGTCGTCGTCTCGCGACCCTTCGCGAACGTGCATGACACACGCTTCCTGATTAACTATGAGCCGTATCGTCATACCCATTGGCGGGAAGCGGCGGACACCTGCCTCAGTCGGGACCGGATCGCCGCGCTGACCGCAAGCATGACACGCTATCCCGAAGCGTTTGAGCTTCATCGTTCCGTCAACAAGGTGATTCAGGACCGCCGCAAGATGGGGCGTGGCGAACTGCCACTCGATTGGGGTTATACCGAAACACTCGCCTACGCGGCCCTGGTGGCCGACGGGCATGCAGTACGGATTTCCGGTCAGGACAGTGCCCGCGGCACTTTTTTCCATCGACACGCGGTCCTCCATGACCAGAAAACCGGCGACACCTACCTCCCATTACAGAATATTGCGGCGGATCAGGGCAGCTTTTTGGTCGTGAATTCGACCCTATCGGAAGAAGCAGTGCTCGGTTTTGAATATGGGTATGCGAGTGCGGAGCCTCGCTCACTCGTAATCTGGGAGGCACAGTTCGGAGATTTTGCCAACGGCGCGCAGGTCGTGATCGATCAATTCATTGCGAGCTGCGAGGAAAAATGGGGGCGCTTCTGCGGACTGACCATGCTCCTGCCGCACGGCTATGACGGGCAGGGCCCAGAGCACTCGTCGGCGCGTTTGGAACGCTTCCTGCAGCTGTGCGCGGAGGACAACATGCAAGTGGTCTATCCCACCACGCCGGCCCAGATGTTCCATCTCATTCGACGACAGATGGTGCGGGCCTACCGCAAGCCGCTGGTCGTGATGAGTCCCAAGGCGTTGCTGCGTCACAAGCTTTCGGTGTCCTCGCTGGAAGATATCGCAGCCAATGGTTTCTTGCCGGTCATCGACGAAATCGATCAGCTTGATCGCGCCCAGGTGGAGCGCCTTCTCATCTGCAGCGGCAAGGTTTACTTCGACTTGCTCGAAGCGCGCCGCGCGCACAGCGTTACCCATACCGCTATTATTCGCCTAGAACAACTGTACCCGTTCCCGCGCGACGAAATCCTCAAGATTGCCGCGAGCTTGCCTAACGTCAAGGAGTTCGTGTGGGTGCAGGAGGAACCCCGTAATCAGGGTGCCTGGACCGTGATGTTATCGAAACGTCATCTCGGCGGATGCTTCCCGGCCAATCTACCGCTGCGCTGCGTGGCGCGACCTTACTCGGCCTCCCCTGCGGTCGGTTACCACGCAGTGCACGTCAAGCAGCAACAGGACGTGGTCGAGGAGGCGCTGCAATTGAAGCGCCCAACCGATCAGCAGGCCAAGGAACAACATAAGAAATCAGCCTGATGCCGTGCTACAAGCTGTGTCTTTAGAGAGGAAAAACCGTGTTAGTTGAAATTAAAGTTCCGGTCCTGGCTGAATCCGTCCCGGACGCTACGTTGTTGGCGTGGCGCAAGCAACTCGGCGAGCGAGTTGAACGCGGCGAAAGCCTTATCGATCTTGAAACGGATAAGGTAACGCTCGAAATCGCGGCACCGGAATCCGGCGTGTTAGTTGAAATCAGGCGCCAAACCGGCGAAGTCGCTTTAAGCCAGGATATTCTGGCCATCATTGACACCGCGGCCCGTGCTACCGTTGCCTCGCCGCCGGCACCAGCGGCCGTCGCGCCGGAGACTCAGGGCCCGAGCAAACTCGGGCCCGCTGCCCGCAAACTGCTGGGCGAGCACGGCGTCGATGCGGCAGAAATCCCCTCCTTGCGTAAAGATGGACGCGTGACTAAAGGCGATGTGCTGGCGTATGTCGAGCAAGGGGCCGCAGCCGCATCGGCCGCGCAACCCGTTCAAGCGCTGAGTGCACCGAGGCCGAGTGGTGCGCGTGCGCAAGAGCGCGTCGCCATGACACGCCTGCGCAAGCGAACCGCAGAGCGTTTGCTACAGGCACAGCAGCAGGCAGCGATTCTCACCACGTTCAACGAAGTGAACATGCAAGCCTTGATGGATCTGCGCACCCGCTACAAGGATGATTTTGAAAAACGCCATGGCGTGAAGCTGGGGTTCATGTCCTTGTTCGTGAAAGCCGCAGTCGAATCGCTCAAGAAGTTCCCGGTCGTCAACGCCTCGATCGATGGCGATGACATCCTCTATCATGGCTACTTCGACATCGGTGTCGCGGTGGGGTCGGAACGAGGCTTGGTGGTGCCGATTCTGCGCAATGCCGAACAGCTATCACTAGCTGAAATCGAACGACAGATCCGAGATTTCGGTGAGCGAGCGCGCACTGGCAAGTTGACCATCGAAGAACTGACCGGTGGCACTTTCACGATTAGCAACGGCGGCATTTTCGGCTCACTGCTTTCCACGCCGATTCTGAATCCGCCGCAAAGCGCGATCCTTGGCATGCACAAGATTCAGGAACGTCCGGTGGCCGAAAAAGGCCAGGTCGTGATCCGGCCGATGATGTACCTTGCGCTGTCCTACGATCATCGCATCGTAGACGGTCGCGAAGCGGTGCAATGCCTCGATACGCTGCGGCTATCTCTGGAAGATCCCAACCGCTTGCTACTCCAGGTCTAGGCGACAGCATGGATCGATACGGTCATGCCGGCGTTTCTGTCTTGCATTCTTGTGCGGCGCACCGCTAAATTAGCTATAGGCCAAAAATGAAACCCGAATGTATGACTGAATCCGGCACCAAACGCGTTATCAAAAAATACCCCAACCGACGGCTGTATGACACCAGTGAAAGCAAGTACGTCACTCTGAGCGACGTCCGAAAACTGGTGCTGGAGGAAGTGCCGTTTTGCGTGATCGACAAAAAATCGAACGAGGACATTACGCGCAGCATCCTGCTCCAGATCATTGTCGAGCAGGAAGACAGCAGCGAACCGATTTTTTCGTCGGACGTGCTCCAGCAAATGATCGGGTTCTACGGGAACTCAGCCAACCAACTAGCGGGCGACTTCATACGCAACAGCGTGAACCTGTTCTACCAGCAACAGAAACGCTTGCAGTCGCAGGTGACCAGTGCGCTCAGCCTGGCACCGCTACCGAGCGCCTTCACGGACGTCGCCAAGCGCAACCTCGAGCTCTGGCAACGCATGCAGGACAGTTTCTTCAAATCGGGCGGATTGCTCAATCCAGACCCCGAGCAGAAGAAGGAGTAGGCGGCTCAGCGCAGCCCGGCAGGTCTCGTTCTGTGCCAAACCTCGGTCGCCTGTGAGGCTTGGGGTAACCCATGATACAGACGCCTGACCGCCTGCCTTCAAGCCGCAGATTGACGTGCTAATTCGCCCTTAATGCGCGCCACCTGGCGCATGAATGCCTCCGGCACACGGCTGCCGAATTCTGCGAAATAAGCCGCAATTTCCGCGACCTCGCGCTCCCAGATTGCGGGATCAATGGCGAGCAGCGCGTCGAGCGTGGCACGCTTGATATCCAGCCCTGACATGTCAAGTTCGTCGACATTCGGCACATAACCGATCGGCGTGCGTTGCGCGCTAGCGCGCCCTTCACACCGATCGACCATCCATTTAAGCACGCGCATGTTGTCCCCGTAGCCCGGCCACATGAACCTTCCGTCGCCATCCTTTCTGAACCAGTTCACGTGGAAAATCTTTGGCAGCTTATCGGAGCGCGCGCCGAAACTCGTCCAATGCGCCCAATAGTCGGCAAAGTTGTAGCCGCAGAATGGTTTCATCGCCATCGGATCGCGACGCACCTGCCCCACCTGCCCCACTGCCGCGGCCGTGGTTTCTGAGGCGACCGAGGCACCGGTGAATACCCCGTGTTCCCAGTCCAGCGCTTCATACACCAGGGGTGCGACAGTGGAACGTCGACCGCCAAAGATGATCGCCGAAATCGGCACGCCTTCGGGGGCATTGGCCTGCGCAGAATAACTTGGGCACTGCGTAGCCGCCACGGTAAAGCGTGAGTTCGGATGTGCCGCTGGGCCATTGGCGCGGTTAAACGGGCGACCCTGCCAATCGATGAGGCCGGCAGGCTCTGGATCGTCGATCCCTTCCCACCACGGTTGTTGTGCGGGAGTGAGCGCGACGTTCGTGTATATCGCATCATGACCCAGGGTAGCCATGCAATTGGGATTGGTTTTGGTGCTGGTGCCCGGCGCCACACCGAAAAATCCCGCTTCGGGATTAATCGCCCATAACCGCCCATCAGGGCCCAGATGCAACCAAGCGATGTCGTCGCCCACCGTCCACACTTTCCAACCTTTGAAAGCGGGCGGTGGCACCAGCATCGCGAGGTTGGTCTTGCCGCAAGCCGATGGAAAGGCCGCCGCAACGTAACGCGTATTTCCCTCGGGATCTTCGATACCGAGGATCAGCATATGCTCGGCGAGCCAGCCTTCGGTGCGGGCTTGCCAGCTCGCAATGCGCAACGCGTGGCATTTCTTGCCCAGGAGCGCGTTGCCGCCGTATCCAGAGCCGATACTCTTAATCATCAATTCTTCCGGGAAATGCATGATGAAACGCCGCGTGGGATCAAGATCGCCCACCGAATGCAGCCCACGAACGAAAGAATTACCGGCTTCGATATGCGTGAGTGCGCGCGTACCAATGCGCGCCATGATGCGCATATTGGCGACTACATAGGCACTGTCGGTAATTTCCACGCCGGCGCGGGAATACGGCGAGCCATACGGTCCCATCAGGTACGGGATGACATACATCGTGCGGCCGCGCATACACCCTGCATAAAGCTTATCGACTAATTGATGCGCATCCGTTGGCGCCATCCAGTTGTTGTTGGAGCCCGCGTCGTCCTTGCTAACTGTACACACGAAGGTCAGGTGTTCGACTCTTGCCACGTCGCTCGGACTGGAGCGATGTAAATAACAGTTGGGGTGAGTCGCAGGATTGAGCTTCAGTAGCGAGCCGTCCTGAAGCATCTTCGCGATCAATTGCGTATTTTCGAGGTCCGACCCATCGCACCAATGAATAGCGTCCGGCTGCGTTAACGCCGCTGCTTCTTTCACCCACGTCGCTAACTCCAAGTTTGAGGTCATCGAAAAATCTCCTGAGTTCAAAATGCTGTGGCGATCGTTGTGCATGATTAGCGCGTAGTACCGGTCTCGCCATGGAAGGGCGACATGCTACCCAAGCCTCAGAGGGTTTTGAACAATATTGACGAACACACCCACCATCGGAGGGGTTTAACGACCGAATCTGCGACCTGCGTAGCATTCGCCAAGACGCCCCGGCAGAATCCCTGAAAAAAAGATTGACGCATCGCAGCATGATAGTTTATGTTGCATCGCAACGATACTGTCAGCCGAATGTCACCCCCGCCTTCGCCGGCTAGCGAACAGGAGACTCCAATGGAACCCATTTTCACGACTCCAAACTTTTTTTCCGCAGAAGCGCTCGCGCGTTGGGAAAACTTCACGAAAGCGTCTGTCGAAAGCGGTAAACAGCTTGAATCACTGAACCTGAAGCTCGCCGAAAAGCTCATGCACAAGCAAGCCGAGCTTTTTAAGCTTGCGGTCAATGCCGGGAACCAGATTGCTGCACTCTGGAGTGAAGGCAAGCCATTGCCGGAGATTTTGACTGCACAGGCCAAGCTCGTTAACGATTGCGGCAGCAAGGTTTTCGCGGCGACCCGCGAAGCGGCCGAAATCGTTGCCGGATCTCACGAGGAATATCGACATTGGTTCGCGAAGGGACTCAAGCACTTGACCGAACAATCCAAAGCCGCCACTGCGGCCATCACGCCTGCGATCAGCCGCCTAGCGGCCTGAAGGTTGCGCAACCAGCCTCCGCGAGGAGGTTGGGCCACTCGGTGACCTCCCCTCTTCCCTTAGGTGTTGGTGCTTCGCGCCGAGCCTAAGGGAGCTTTTTACGGCGCGCCCCCGTTTTTCGCGTGACAGGATCTTCCCGCGCGGATAACCAACGCCTCACCGTGACGACCAGTTGCGCGCGCGTCTTGGCGTTGACATAAATGCCAATGTGTCCGCCTGCCAATTCCACTTCGGTGTAGTCGGTTGAGCCGATCAAACCGCCTAGGGCGCGCGCTGCGGCCGGGGGTACCAGATGATCGTCGCGCGCAAAGAGATTCAACACCGGCATCTTCAAGTTCTGCAGGCGAATCTTCTGCGTTCCGATCTGTAAGGTACCGTTAACCAGACCGTTGGTCTGGTAGCAGCCTTGCGCAAATTCACGAAAGGCCTCCCCAGCCAGTGAAGGGCTATCAAAAATCCATTTTTCCATGGCCAGAAACAACCCACTCGCAGCATCATCGTCTGCATGTTCGACGAAATCCACATACTTCTGCTGCGTGAATTTAAGCGGCTTCTGAGCGATAAAAATCGCATTGAGGAAGTCGCCCGAAATATTCCCGTACGCGCACACCAGCGCCGCCACATCGATGCCACGCAGGAGATGGCTCAAGAGATCGCCTGGGGTTTGAAAATCCACTGGCGTGACGGTGAGGATTAGATTCTTGACCTTGGCCGCCTGCAACGCGCAATAGCACAAACAAAACGTCCCACCCTGACAAATGCCGAGCAGATTAACCTGCTCGATTTGATGCCGAGTCCGGATGGTCTCGACACACGCGTCCAAGTCGCTCGCGATGTAGTCGCCGAGCGTTCGCCGCAGGTCTTCCCCGTCGGGATATCCCCAGTCGATGAGGTAGACCTCGAGCCCCGAGTCCAGTAACTCTTGGATCAAGGAACTTTCCGGCGCGAGATCAACCATGTAAGGCCGATTGACCAGCGAGTAGACCATCAGAAGCGGTGTCTGATGCGGCACGGGCGTGCGTGGCCGGTAATGAAAAAGCCGCGCTTTGCCGCGGATCAGCACCACCTCGCGTTGCGCGTGCTGGGGCTCCTCATCCTGCCAGTCAACGAGACGTTGCTTGGCTTGCGCATTCTTGCGTGAGAAGGTCGACATCTCGCGCTGCAGATCATCGAGTGAGAAGGTGACGCGCGGCATCAGGCGCTAGCGCTTGGGGGGGCGTGCGATTTTTGCAATGTCGAACTCAAGCGGGGTCGTGCGTTTGGGCGCTCGGAGCGGCGCAGACTTGCGCGGCGGGCGCACCTCAGCCACGCTACGCGAAGGCTTGGCCCGGGGTTTTTTTGAAACCGGCGCAGCATTTGTATCACCCCGCGTATTTGTATCCCCCTGCGGTACGGTCACGCGCGGCGCTGTGCCGCCAGGCGCGACATTAAACAGCTCGGAATTGCTGGCTTGCCAGCATTGCCAGGCCGCACGCATGCCACTCCCGCTATCGACTATCGCCGCAAACTGCGTCGCGTAGGCAGCCGCGAAAGCGAGTTCCCGGTAAGTCGTATCGGCGCAGCGAACCCAGAAGTCATACAAAGCTCGAACGCTTTCCAGCGCTGGCCCTTGATCGCTCCTGATCTGGTCGCTACAACGCATTAAAGCTTCGTGCAACATCTCGAAATGCGTCTCCTGTAGCGCACGCAGCGCGCGAGCATGCGTGAGACCTGCGCGGGCGAGCGTGGCCCAACGCCCATGTGCCTCGCGCGCCGGACCCAGAATGGGATGCGTCTGCGCTTCAAGCCAGGTTATCAGCGGCAGGGCGTCCTCGTGGAGGGTCTTGCGGAGCACGCTTAATTGTTGTTGCAAATTCGCCAGCAACGCCACGATGGTGTCCGCCATCTCGAGAGGCTTGTTCGGCTCGGCAGAATGGGTCTCGGCAAAAGCGCGCAGCACTTCCGCGAACTGATACAGATGGGTGGTATCACTCCCCCCATCGGCGGCGTCGGTGCCGGCCATCCCCGGAGGGTTGAATATTTTCCAAAGCTCGGACGGCGGGCTGAGCGCGCTCAGCCATGCACGCAGCAACTGCGCCCCCAAAAGGTCTCCGCTCGCTTCCACCTCAGGTCTCGCGCGCGACGGAAAACTCAGCGGGACGCGCGATTGGCGATGAGATCATCGACCACCGCGGGTTCGGCCAAGGTGCTGATGTCGCCTAGACTATCGAGTTCGTTTGCCGCAATTTTGCGCAAGATGCGGCGCATGATCTTGCCGGAGCGTGTTTTTGGGAGACCTGGCGCCCACTGAATCACATCCGGTGTCGCAATTGCGCCAATCTCCTTGCGCACGTGCTCGACCAGCTGCTTACGGAGCGCCTCGTTCGCCTCGAAGCCCTGCATCAGCGTGACATACGCATAAATCCCCTGTCCTTTCAGATCATGCGGAAACCCGACGACTGCTGCTTCCGACACGGTCGGATGCAACACCAGCGCGCTTTCCACTTCGGCGGTGCCGATACGATGGCCGGACACATTAATCACATCGTCGATACGACCCGTTATCCAGTAATAGCCGTCCACGTCTCGTCGCGCGCCGTCGCCGGTGAAATAGGTGCCCGGAAACATTTTGAAATAGGTATCCTTGAAGCGTTCATGATCGCCGTAGATCGTGCGCATCTGCCCAGGCCAGGATCGTTTGAGCACTAACGCGCCACTCGATGCACCTGCCAATTCGTGGCCTTTTTCGTCGACCAGCGCCGGTTCAACGCCGAACAGCGGCAAGGTCGCGGAGCCTGGTTTCAACGGCCGCGCGCCCGGGAGCGGGCTGATCATGATGCCACCTGTCTCGGTCTGCCACCACGTATCCACGATCGGGCAACGCCCGTCACCCACTACGTGGTAGTACCACTCCCACGCCTCTGGATTGATCGGCTCGCCGACCGAGCCCAGCAGGCGAAGCGATGATCTCGAGCTACGTTTCACTAGGGCATCGCCCTGGCCCATCAACGCGCGGATTGCGGTCGGCGCAGTGTAGAAAATATTGACTCGATGCTTGTCGATCACCTGCCAGAACCGCCCGGCATCGGGATAAGTCGGCACGCCTTCGAACATCAGGGTAGTCGCACCGTTAGCCAGCGGACCGTAGAGAATGTAGGAGTGACCGGTCACCCAGCCGACGTCCGCCGTGCACCAGTAGATATCCCCCTCGTGATAGTCGAACACGTACTTGTGTGTCATCGCGGCAAAGACCAGGTAACCGCCGCTGGTATGCAGGACCCCTTTCGGCTTGCCGGTTGAGCCGGATGTATAAAGGATAAACAAAGGGTCTTCGGCATCCATTTCAACCGGTGTCGAAACGGCGCTCGCGGCGGCAACAGCTTCGTGGTACCAGACGTCCCGGCCTGGCTGCCATGCCACCTTGGTGCCCGTGTGTTGGACGACGAACACGGTATGCACGCCTGGGCAATGCAGTAAGGCTTGATCGGTGTTCGCTTTGAGCGGAATGCCACGACCGCCGCGCAGGCCCTCATCGGCGGTGATCACGACCTGGCAATCAGCATCAAGAATGCGATCCTTCAAGGCTTCCGGCGAGAAGCCGCCGAACACGACCGAGTGCACGGCCCCGATCCGCGCGCAGGCCAGCATCGCGATGGCCGCTTCCGGGATCATCGGCAGATAGATCGAAACACGGTCGCCCTTGTTCACTCCTCGCGCGAGCAACGCGTTGGCAAAACGGGACACGGCCACGTGCAATTCGCGATAGGTGATCCGCCGGTCGTTCTCTGGATTATCCCCCTCCCACAAAATCGCTATTTGTTCGGCACGCGTCGCGAGATGGCGGTCGACACAGTTGTAACAGACATTGAGCTTTGCACCCTCGTACCAGCGGATGTGGACGTCATGAAAATCCCAATTCGAAACGCGCACCCACGGCTGGCTCCAGGTCACAAACTCGCGCGCCTGTTGCGCCCAGAATTCGTCCGGGCAGGCCAGCGATTCCGCATATCGCGCGCGATATTGCGCTTCGGTGAGGTGGGTGCGCGCAGCCGCGGCGGCGCTTACGGGATAGACTTTCTCGTGACTCATCAGGTTGCTCCAGGCGATCGCCATTTGATTATCCTAACTCTGATGGGATTTGGCCATCGTGCCGATGCCCCGTCGTCCCCCGCGGTCGCGAGTTTCGCGATTGCATCATCGTGACGCAGACTCTAAGGTGCGTCTGCGTCCCCGCATTAAAAAAGTGAAATTGATGCCCACTCTGGAAGTCATGATAAGCGCCGCGCGCCGCGCAGTCGCCGAAACTTGCGCGGTAGCGCGCCAAGTCCAACAGGCCGTAGGCGAAATGAGACAAATGACCAAGGACGATTACAGTCCGGTCACAGTGGCAGATTTTGCGGTGCAGGCATTAATCGCCCTGCGCTTGCGCGAACAGTTGGGTGAGTTGGTGCTCGTCGGCGAAGAGACTGCCGCCGATCTGGGTACCGAACGTTCCCGCCCGTTGCGCGACGCCGTGGTCGCGGCCGTGTGCCAGGTAAGACCAGGCCTCACGCCATCGCAAGTCATGACCGCAATCGATCTTGGAAATCACGATGCGACGGCCGAGGCTTACTGGACTCTCGACCCCATCGACGGCACGAAAGGCTTTCTGCGAGGCGGTCAATACGCTATCTGCCTCGGCTATATTGAACGCGGAGTGGTCGTGCTGGGCGTCCTCGGTTGCCCCAATCTCGGGCCTGAGTTCGCGCGTCCGTTCGACCAGCCGGCGGCCGAAGGTTCGCTCTTCTTCGCGCGCCGTGGCGGTGGTGCCTTCTATGTTCCCGCTGCGGAGCCGAACGCGACGCCGGTAGCCATCCAGGTGGCACGGCACGGGGAGGTCACCGCGATGCGCGTCTGCGAGTCCGTGGAAGCCGCGCATTCCCGGCTGGACGAAACGCAACGTGTGGTCGCGCACTTGCGCGCTAAAGGCGCCCCTGCGCGACTCGACAGTCAGTGTAAATATGCCGTCGTGGCGCGCGGCCAAGCCGACGCCTACATCCGCTTGCCGACCCGCGCCGATTATGTCGAAAAAATCTGGGATCACGCCGCCGGTGCGCTCATCGCGATAGAGGCCGGTGCGCTGGTCAGCGACATCGACGGCAAAGCGCTGGACTTCTCGCACGGGGCGACGCTCAAACAAAATCGCGGCGTGGTGTGTGCGACGCCTGCCTTCCATGGGCCAATTCTCGAAGCGATCGACGCCTTATACGGCTAACAGTCAGCCCGGCTGCCGGTAGGACTCAAGGAATCGTTGCAGCAGATTCTTGCTGGGTCGAACAGACCGCCAGGACTGAGCGCGTATGTTCTGCGCGAAAACCGGAAATCTTTAACATTTCCGGATTTCATTTCCTAGAATCCCTTGCTAAAGTTAAGCCGAAGGCTAAGTTTAGAGTAGGATTATTTCCTATTTTTTAGTCAAAAAAGCTAGCCATATAAAAATCCATGACCATAGGGATCAGACCATGCGCCCCCGCCCACTCCGCTCGCCCTATCGCGTCATCGTTGTGGATGATCACAAATTTGTGGCCGAAATGCTGGCCCAGCGCCTCGCGCTAGACAGCAGCATCAATATCGTCGGGATTGCGAACTTCGGTTCGGCTGCCCTGCACCTCGTCAGTCACCATGAGGTGGATATTGTGCTGCTGGATATGCAGCTCGAGCAGGAAGACGGCATTAGTATCGCCAAACGGCTGTGGGCGCAGAATCCTGAACTCAGGATTATCGGCCTCTCAATCCACGATGCGGATTATCATCCGGTGGCGCTGCTTGAAATTGGCGGGATGGGCTATTTGTCCAAGCGTGCCAATACGAAGGAAATCTCAGAGGCGATTCGTCGCGTGGCCAACGGTGACATGGCGATCAGCCCACAGATTGCGGTTCATCTAGCAACCCATGCGCCCCATGCGAGCCCGAGCGAGAAATTGCGCGTACTGACCAACAAAGAATTGGAGGTATTAAGCGAAATCGCGCATGGGTTCTCGGTCAGACAGATTGCGCAACGTGCGGGTCTTACGGCCAAGACGATTCAGACCCACCGCAACAACATGCGCAAGAAATTGCATGCAACGACTGACGTTCAGCTCTGCTTAATCGCGATCAAGGCGGGACTGGTCGATATTCATCACACGACGGGGTGAGCGCCGCCGGAAGTGGGCTCGTCGGCCCCTCACGGCGTCTTCGTCTCACCCTCCCCGAGTTGCGCTGCGCATGGTCGCGATACCTCATGGCGCGTAGGCCACCACTTCAATTTCCACTAATGCGCCGGCCAGGACCAATCCGCACACCACCGTCGAGCGGGCGGGCGGCTGGTGCGGAAAGTATTCCGCGTAGATCTGATTGAAGCGCGCGAAATCGCTGCGCTCCACGAGCCACACCGTCGATTTGATAACCTGCGCGAGGCTCGCCCCGGCTTCCGCCAGGATCCCGCTGATGTTGTGCAACGCCTGCCGGGTCTGCGTTTCGATACTGCTGCCCGCCAACTGCCCTTGCGCACTCAACCCCAACTGCCCCGACAGATACACAAAATCGCCGGCCCGCACGGCTTTGGACAACGGTAGGGGTTTGCCATCCGCGAGACAGAGCGCGCCGCCAATAATTTCGTGTTTCATGCTACCTCCCTCAAAGGTCCCTGGATGATAACGTGACTCCGGGCGCGAAACGTTGCTGGTCTTGAAACGCACAACTGGCGTGTTCACGGACACGGGGTTGAGTGCGGATGACTGCGCGCTTTGAATTCAACCCTACCCGGGTCCTGCATGGCTGATGATCGCAAATTCTAGCAGGTTGCGGAACCTGTCCATCCGTGGCTTGTTTCGCGGGGTTGCTCGCCGCTTGACTTCGTTGCGGTGTTTCGTGAGTCTCTGTTTGAAGTACGTCCTCACCTTCGTGGCGTTTCACGCTGCACAACTTGCCCATGCATTTAAGGCGTTCAGGATTAAATGATTTCGCTCTTGGCCAAAGACAGAATCGTGGCGCGGCCCGGTTTCAATCGATGGCTGATCGCGCCCGCTGCCCTGGGGATCCACCTCTGCATTGGGTCAGTGTATGCATGGAGCTTGTTCAACCCGGCACTGATCAAACGCGTTGGGGTCGTTACCAGCGCCGCCGACGACTGGACCTTAAAGAGCGTCGTGTGGGTCTTCACGGTCGCGATCGTGTTCCTGGGTTTATCGGCTGCAGTCGGCGGGAAGTGGCTGGAGAAGGTCGGCCCGCGGTTGGTTGGGGTAGTCTCCGCCTGTTGCTGGTCGGGCGGGTTCTTACTCGGCGGGATCGGGATCGTCAGTGGCCAACTGTGGTTGCTTTACGTCGGTTATGGCGTGCTGGGTGGATGCGGGCTCGGCCTCGGTTACGTCTCACCCGTGGGCACCTTGATCCGTTGGTTTCCTGATAGGCGCGGCATGGCGACCGGGATCGCCATCATGGGGTTCGGCGGCGGTGCGATGCTTGCGAAGCCGATGATCGGTGGCCTCCTCAAGTTCTATTATCGCGCGGCAGATTATCTGGGGCCGGTAGACAGTATCGAATTGGTCACCGTACAGGGCCGTCGTCTGGCCGAGGTCGGCGGACAACTCCGTGAAGTCGTCATCGTGGGCGCGAATGACCTCACGGCAATGCTCGCACCCGGTGCCGAAGGCGTTTATCTGATCGGCACCGGTTCGATCGGCGTGGCGGAGACCTTCTTCACCTTGGCGGCGGTGTATTTCGTGATCATGCTGTGCGCGGCGTTTGCGTATCGCGTCCCCCCCGCAGGGTGGCGTCCGGCGGGTTGGACACCGCCGCCGGAGAACGACACGCACGGCAAGATGATCACCCAGCACGACGTTGATATCGACGAAGCGCTCAAGACCCCCCAGTTCTACCAGCTCTGGATCGTGCTGTGCTTCAACGTGACGGCCGGGATCGGCGTGCTAGCGGTGGCGCAAACGATGATCACCGAGATTTTCGGCTCAACCCTACCGCAGATTGTGAACGCCGAGTTCGCGGCCACCTATGTATTGATGATCAGTGCGTTCAACATGCTTGGCCGTTTCGCATGGGCCAGCGCCTCGGATTATCTCGGCCGAAGATTGACCTACTGGATTTTTTTCACGCTCGGCATCGCGCTGTATTGCTCGGTGCCGTTGATCGCGGCGCAGGTCAGCGCGAACCCCAGTGTGGTGTGGCTGGTCCTGTTCTATGCGGCCACCCTGACCATCTTCACCCTGTATGGTGGCGGTTTCGCGACCATCCCTGCTTATCTCGCCGACATGTTCGGCACCCGTTTCGTCGGCGGAATTCACGGCCGCCTTCTCACCGCATGGAGTACTGCCGGCGTGCTGGGCCCACTGGCCATCACTAGCTTGCGGGAAACCGC
>JAYTEX010000037.1:0-4400 GCA_043734785.1 Pseudomonadota bacterium
GCGACAAACAGTATCGCCTCGCCCGGGCGCCCGGCGCGTCCGGTTCGCCCAATGCGATGAATATAGCCTTCGATATCGTAGGGAATGTCGTAATTGATCACGTGGCTGATGCGCGGCACATCCAGACCGCGCGCCGCGACATCGGTCGCAATCATGATGTCGAGTTGTTTGTTCTTGAGCTGCTCCACCGTTTTTTCGCGCTGCGCCTGGTTCAGATCCCCGTTAAGGGCGGCGCAGGCATAGCCGCGCGCTTCCAGTTTCTCAGCCAGCTCAACCGTCGCAATTTTGGTGCGCACGAAGATCAGAGCGGCATCAATTTCCTCAACCTCCAGAATGCGCGTCAGCGCATCCAGTTTATGCAGCCCGCTGACCTGCCAGTAGCGCTGGCGGATGGTCTCCACCGTACTGGTCTTGGTTTTGATGCGCAGCTCAACCGGCGCTTTGAGATGCTGCTGGGCCACCACGCGGATCTGCTCCGGCATCGTCGCCGAGAACAGCGCGGTCTGGCGCGTGGCCGGAGTGTGTTCGAGAATCCAGTTCACCTCCTCGAGAAAGCCCATGCGCAGCATTTCGTCCGCTTCATCCAGCACCAGGGCACGCAGTTTAGTGAGTGCCAAACTCTCACGGCGCAAATGATCCATGACCCGCCCCGGCGTGCCCACGATCACATGCACTGCGCGCTGCAGACTGCGCAGTTGCTGAGTCATGCTCTGGCCGCCATAGATCGGCAGCACGTGGAAACCCGGCAGGTGTCGCGCGTAGCTCTGAAACGCTTCCGCGACCTGGATCGCGAGTTCACGGGTGGGGGTCAAGACCAGCACCTGGGGTTCGCGTTGCTTGAAATCGAGGCGGGCTAGCAGCGGCAGCGCAAACGCCGCCGTTTTTCCGGTGCCCGTCTGGGCCTGACCGATCAGATCCTTCCCGGCGAGCAAGACCGGAATCGCAGCGGCCTGAATCGGGGTAGGAGTCTCGTAACCGACTTCATTGAGCACGGTCAGTAACGCGGGGGGTAGTTCGAAATCGGCAAAAGAAACGTCGGTATCGGCCATGATGGCGATCTGGTCTGCTGGGGGGGCGCGCAGTGTAATCGGAATCTAGGGTCAGCGTCTTTGATTATTTTATGTACAACGCCCGAGCGCCAGCCGAGGCTGGCAAATCAACGCCGCGCACCGGGCTTCGGGAGCGCAAGTGTCACCGCGCCGACCCGCCGTTAACGATGACGGTGTTCCGGCCAGAAGCGCTCCATCATTAAGTAGGTGAACGAGGCCGACCAGCCAATCATCAGGAGGCCAGTCAGGGCTTCGACACCTGCAATCAGGCGCATGTGCTCCAGAGGCTGTATATCCCCGAAACCCACCGTGGTGTAGACCACCACCGAGAAATACACGTAATCGAAGATATGCCCGGTGGTGGCGCCCTCAAAATTCCCCAGCCCCCAACTCCCACTCATCCAGAAATACGCGAGCGCGAAGACCCACACTTCTATCGTGTGAGCAATGAAGACCCCAAAAATGACCGCCAGAATGCGCGCGCGGGGCGGTATCTTCAGGCGCGGTACGCCGTCGGATAAAAACCGCAGAAACTCATAGTGAATAAGAACCGTGAGCAGCACCAGACCGGCCGCGAGCCCCATCGCCAACAGGAAGCTGACCTCACGTGACATCGACAAATTTAAGTGCGACGCCGGGTCTCAGCAACACGCGCCTGCTGCTCCAGCGCCCGTATCTTGCTTGAATGGGATGGTGCTGCCGCAGCCTTCGAACAGCCCGTAGTGACGTTCGAAGTCGCCGATGAACTCGAAATGCGCACGGAAACGGGTGTCATGCAGCATGCGCCAGGTGTTACCACAAACCGGAAACACCTTGCCGCGTTCAAGCGCATGGTGGGCATCGAGCACGAACTGGTGCGGGTGATGCGGCACGCTCCCGCGATAGATCACCGCCTGTCCGTAATCCTCGCAAGCGGTCTCCAGGCCTTCCAACTTGAATAGCCGATAGGTCGCGGAATAAAACTTGAGCGTGCCAATCAAACTGGCCAGCGTCGCGTCCGTCACCGCGAGCGGGCGGTCATCCACCAGACGAGGATCCGCAAACCCATGGCGGTGCGCGAGGCGCTGGAAATCGTTCCAGTACAGCGCACCCCCCAGGCACTCTCCATACAGCACCGGATCGTGGCGCACGGCATCCGGCACGCGGCGGTCCGCGTACACGTCCGCGAAATAGAACTCACCGCCCGGTTTCAGCAGGCGCTGGATCTCGCGCAACACGGCATCCTTGTCCGGCGAGAGGTTGACCACGCAATTCGACACGATCACATCGAAGCTGGCCGGGGCGAGTCCGAGTTCATCCAGCCGCTCAATGAGACCAAGTTTAAACTGGACATTATCGAAACCAAAAGCGTCGCGATGAAAGGCGCGATGCTGCTCGGCGACCGCCAGTTGCTCGACCGTCATATCGACCCCGATAACCTCGCCCGTGGCGCCCACCAGCTGCGCGAGCGCGTAGACATCACGTCCGGTGCCGCAGCCCAGATCCAGTACCCGACATCCCGCGAGCAACGGCGGACAGACCAGACCACAGCCGTAGTAGCGCGCCAGAACTTCCGGATGAATGCGGGCCAGCAGCGGTTTGAACCAGGCGGGTAGCGCGCTGATATCGCAACAGGCAGTGGTCTTGAGATCAGCCGTGGATTGCAGCTGTTGTCCGTAATAATCCTTCACGGTCTCGTGCATGGTCTTGCCCTCACTGAAGAGCCTGGATGCTGCTTCATTGCAGCGCGGCGTACAAGTCCCTAACCTACGGCCGCACCTGCGCATCAAGGGCCGGCTTTCAAGGCCCTACCGCAGGCGCAGAGAATCCCGGCAATCTTGCTCACGCACGGGCGTTCGAAGCATATACTGCGGTAGAACCCTCCAGCACCTGTGAAGGAAAACACCATGGCCGCCGCAGCATCACCAGACAAACAACATCTTGTCTACACCCGTTTCAACACCACGCTGCGCGCACAAATCAAAGCGTTGATCACCCCGGCATTAATCGAAGAACACCGCTTAAAACCGCTAGGCCAGGGCTCAGATTCCCTCCAGCGCGTGAAAAATTTCTTGAGTCGCCCGCCGAGCTATGCCTTGTATTCGAAAGTGCCGCTGCAGGAATGGCAGGTCATCCGCATGCCGATTAAGCCCGGCCTTCCCCCGCAGCCGATCGATGATGCCATCTATCGCGACGAGCACACCGCGTATCACGCGGTGTTTCTGCAGCACCTGGCCGATCTCATGGCGCAAGGAGGCCTCTGATGATCAATCCTTACGTGACAGGCTATTGCGAAAAGCTGACCTTGAAAGCGGGCGAGTCACAACGCTTCATGTTCAGCGGTGAAGGCGTGCGCAAGGCAACGCTGCAGATCGTGCGCCTCATCCACGGCGACGAAAACCCCGCCGGGCCCGGCTTCATCGAGCGCGAAATCGCTGCGAGTTGCAATGGCGAGGTCAGGGTCGAACACCAGTTCACGCAGACCGGGAGTTTCATCACGGTCCCAGACCCGGCCGGCAAGCTAACGCTCGCGCACGGCTTCACGGCCTACGCCTTTATCTGGCCAACCACGCCGCGCAAAGGTCGCCAAGGGATTCTTACCCAGTGGTCGCACGCCGATCGCCAAGGCTTTGCGCTCGGCATTAATGGCCACGGCCGTCTCGCGCTATGGCTGGGCGATGGCATCGAACACACCGAAGTCGCGGCCGCCTGCCCCCTGCTTGCGAAGATGTGGTACTTCGTGGCAGCAAGCTTTGATCCGGCCACCCACACCGTCACGCTCTATCAGGAGCCGGTGGTGAATGCCTACAACAGTCTGCTCTCGGGGATCGTGCCGCTCGCGCACACCAGCCACGTGCGTACGCGGGTCTCCGTTGCCCCGACGCCTTGCAAACGCGCGCTGCTGTTTGCGGGGTATCACGATCGTGCCCCGCATGGCGAGCGCGTCGCCGGGCTCTACAACGGCAAGATTGATCGCGCAGGCCTGCAAGGCCGGGTGCTGAGCCACGCCGAACTCGACGCACTCAAGTCTGGCAGCGAACCGCCGCCGGACGGACGCCTCGCGCGCTGGGACACCACCGCTGGCTACACCGATGTGGGTATTGCGGACCAATTGATCGATACCGGTCCGCATGGCCTGCACGGTGCTGGCTATAACCGACCCGTGCGCGCGATGACCGGCTACAACTGGCGCGGCCGCGACGATTGCTTCCGCCTTGCACCCGCGCAATACGGCGGGATCTATTTTAACGACGACGCCATCATCGATTGCCGCTGGCAGCCGAATCTGGAATGGCAAGTGCCGCGAGATTTGCCGAGTGGTGTGTATGCCGCCCGCCTGCGCGGCACGGACATAGACGTGAACGTGGAAGA
>JAYTEX010000038.1:0-9505 GCA_043734785.1 Pseudomonadota bacterium
AATGTAGGCCCATTGTTCGGCTGTGACCGGCGTTATCGAGAGTCGATTGCCACGTTGAAGGACCTGCATGTCGGCCAGGGTCGCATGTTGGCGCAATACATCGAGACTGATAAGCGTCAGTTCCCGCTTGAATTTGACATCCACGGTATACCAGCGCGGGGTCTCGCGCAGACTTTTCGGATCATGATGCGGGTGCCCGTGAATGAAAGCGGTCGGATCCGGGTAACCCGCGCACAGGACCTCCACAACCCCGACTATTCCCGGCGTCGCACAGCTCGAGTGATAAAAAAACGCAAGATCACCCTTCCGGAAGTCGTCACGCAGCATATTGCGTGCCTGGTAGTTGCGCACGCCATCCCACATGCTGGCGCGCTTGGGGCTGGCCTTGAGGTGATTGATCCCGAAGGTGTCTGGTTCGGATTTCATCAACCAATAACGCATAATTTATCCATGGTGAGCCCTTTATGGACGTCTTTAAGGGTTACTCGTTCATACCGTACCGATTAATGCCGGAACCCTATACCGACATTCAGCATATTCGCGTACCGGATAATTCCGGAATCCCGTACCGACTTGCGTCGGATTACGCAGTGGGTGGGGTTTGCACCCACTGCGAGCTCGTGCCTTTGCACGGCGCACTGAAAATGCTGGCTAAAGTACGGAGCTATGATCCTCGACATATACCAGTCTATTCTTCGGCTTATCGAACAGGTTCTCCTCATCGTCCGACAACAGCTTATTCATGTCGCCTTTGGCCAAAGCTGCATAGCAAGCCTCGGAAGTAGCGCGATCGGGAAACGTCATCTCGGTGATGACATCGTATTCAGGCTCAACAATAGTGCCATCGAGCGGATACGGTACGGGGTATAGATATCGCCGCTTATAGGAGACGATATTCGCCAAACATTTTGCACCAAGCTTGGCATGAACGTTTTCATAATGATTCTTGAATTGGTCCATGGTCATACCAGCACGGCGCTTGAAAAGGCCAATCACAGTAAACATAGTTGTTCCCTCTTTTTTGAATGACACGCGTTAACCGCCTTAAACGATCTCCCTCTCCAATGAGGCCCCTAGCCCATCAGGAGGCGGGTCCCAGGACAATCCGCCGCTCGATGAAGTTCTCGAGCCAGTAGCGGAACATGTCTTCGGTATCGATAACTTCATTGAATCCGGCCTGACGGATCTTGATCGTGCTGATGAAAGCTGGCGGTGGCGGCTCGATCGCGCCGTACGCAAAGCAGAAGTCCGCAAGATGATGCGACTCGCCCAAGAGTTCCTGAAGGCTGATGGGGCGCAGCCGATGCTTCGTCACGATCTGGTCCCAAAGCGCGCTCTTCTCGGGCAAAAAGCGCTTCAGTTCGCACGGCGTATCGGCAGCCGCGGGCATACCCAGCGGCTGCGCTATGGCAGGCCACACGCTGCATGTGACGAACTCCCCCTTGCCTGCCAACTGGGTGTCGAATACCCAGTCGGCCTCGGCCGCCTGATCTAGCCTCCAGCGATCGGAGAAGAATTTGTCCACAACTACGGTGATTGTCCACGAGCCCGCAAGTGCCAGGCGATTTTCGTTCGGTTCAAATTTTTCCGAAAGCGTCGGATAGCACTCGACTGAATGCGTTGCATCCCCTCAACGATGCAGACCGCCGTCGATCAAAAACTCACTGCCGGTGCAGTAGGCGCTCTCGTCGCTCGCCAGGAACAACACCAGTCGCGCGACTTCCATCGCCTCGGCGGCGCGGCCGAGCGGCACCATTCGATAGACCTTGTCGAGTTTGCCGGCGACCGCCGCTGGCGTCTGATGCATCATCTCGGTATCGATGAAGCCCGGGTGCACCGAGTTCACGCGCACGCCAAACCGGCCGAGTTCCTGCGCAGCCGACTTGGTCATGCCCCGCACCGCCCATTTGCTTGCGCCGTACGCGAAAGCGCCGGCGAGGCCTTCGATGCCGGCCAGCGAGGAGATGTTCACGATCGCGCCGCGCTTCGCCTCGCACATGGCCGGTGCCACCGCGCGCATGCCCAGAAACACGCCTTTCTGGTTGACGTCGATAACGCGATTGTAGTCTTCCAGGGTGCATTCCAGCAGGCGGCCACTCTTGAAGATGCCAGCGTTGTTGACCAGCACGTCGATGCGGCCGCAGACCTTCATGACCGCATCGACGACTTCCTTCCAGCGCGTCTCGCTGCTCACATCGTGATGCATGAAGGTCGCGCCGGTTTCGGTCGCGACTGCCTGGCCTTCAGCGTCCAGCACATCGGTGATAAAAACTTCCGCACCTTCTGCGCGAAACAGTCGCGCCTCGTCGGCACCCTGACCACGCGCGCCACCGGTGATGAGGGCCACTTTGCCGGACAGTCGAGCCATGTTAGTCACTCCAGAAGTTCATAAAACGCCAGTTTGAGATAGCTCCAGTATGCAGCGCCGCTGTTCACGGCGAGCGCCCGCGCACCACCGACTAGCGCGCAGGCCATTCCTTGCTGTCGAGGCGCTGGAAATACTGAGCCTTGAGTTGCTTGATTTCTTCGATCGCTAAGAGCTTCGTCACGGGATCCATGGGGACTCCTTAAGTGGTTAGGGCGCATTACGGCAGTCGGCTGACCGCGTCCGCATTACAGGAACCGCGCGAACCAGTCGCAGGCGAGGCGCGAAGACTCCTCGAGCCACTTGCCGGCGTAGATCTCGTAGTGCGTGATCGGGAGCACGACCAGTTTCTTCGGTTCGCGCGCGCGTTCGTAGAGTTTTTCATACCCTTCGATCGGACAGGTGTCATCGTCCCTGGCGCCGATCAACAACAACGGTCGCGGTGAGATCCGGTCGACCACGTCGATGGGCTTGTACTCCAGGGTCTTCTCCATGGTCTCCAACGACATCATGCTTTTCATCGCGGGAAATTCCTGCAGGAATGGCTCGAGAAAGGCACGCGTCTGCGCCGCGTTCAAAATGGTCATGGCATCGAGTGCTTCGCCGGTCCCTTCGCGCACGCGCCTTGCGCGGTCGTCCGCGAGCGCTTTGCGGAGCCGCACCCGCTCGGCGTAGCCACGGGAATCGAGGATAAGGCGTTCTCCATCGCCGAAACCCACCTGCCCCACCACCGCCTTGACGCGAGAATCGATCGCCGCGGTGTAAGGCGCGTGACCGCCACCGAAGCTCGTCCCCCAGAGCCCAATGCGCTCGACATCGACCTCCGGGCAGCCTTCGAGGTAGGTGATCGCGTTACGAATGTCGTCGATCTGTTCCAGCGGGATCAGGCGCCATTGCGTCCCTTCGCTGTCCCCGAAGCCTCGATAGTCGAAGGTGAGCGCGACGAACCCGGCCTGGCAGAACGCCCGGGCATAATCGGGGAGAATGCCGGCTCGGATCCCGGTAAATCCGTGACACAACACGATTCCGGGCCGACGCTCACCGGCCTTCATGCCATCGGGCAGGAAGAGATCGCCTGTGATGCGCGAGCCTTCGCTATAGAAAGTTACTGTACGTTCTTCCATCTGCCAGCCCTCCTCATTAAGTGGGAATCATTTTTCAGACGCTTGCCGGCCACGCGCGGTCGCGACGCGTGCGGGACGGGATCGCGCGGTCAGCGAGCAACTAACGTGAGACCTGTACACTCGACTTCATTGAAGTCGAAAGCGCGCCTCGATTCAAGCCGCTACCGCCGACGACACCGAGACCGTCGAGTCCTCGGCTGCGGCTGCCGACGCTCGATACTAAGGCCATCGAGGGCGTGTGCTTATCAGATGCGTCCTACGGAAACAATGGGTCTACAGATCTTGGTCGCACTCCTTTGCGACGGGACCTAACGCCCTATCAAAACATGTCGCTAAAGCTAATCGTTCTCAAGTGAACCGGGACCGGTAAGGATCTCGTTTCTGAATTCGAGATCCCTGAACATCCTTGAACTTGCCCTTGAACGCCTCTCCGCTGACCCCTTGAACTACCGCTCAAGTCTTTGCGTCATACGCCGAAACCCCTTGGGACGGTGGTGAACGAACCGTCTCAATAAGCCAGGATCGGCTCCACACCCAACACCACCAAGGCATTGCCACCATGAGCCTGCAAGCAACCACCCAAGCCAGCACGGCAGCCGCGACGCTCCCACCAGGCGCCGGCGCAGTCAGTACCAGCTTGCGTGAATTCCTTGCCTTCAAGCTCGGCGCGGAGGAATACGGCATCGACATCCTGCGCGTGCAGGAGATCCGGTCATACGAGGAGCCCACCCGCATCGCCAATGCCCCAGCCCTCATCAAGGGCGTGGTCAACCTGCGCGGGGTGATCGTGCCGATCGTCGACATGCGCCTGAAGTTCAACCTCGAGTCGGCCAACTACGACAGCTTTACCGTCGTCATCGTGCTCAACATCGGGAGCCGCGTCGTCGGCATGGTGGTCGACGCGGTCAGTGACGTGATCACGCTGACGCCCGAGCAACTGCACCCGGTGCCCGAGTTCAACTCGGCGATCGCCAGCGACCACCTGCTGGCGATCGGCGCGATCGACGACCGCATGCTGATCCTGGTAGACATCGAAAAGCTCATGTCCGGCACCGAGATGGGGCTGGTCGAACAAACGCTGCAGTAAACCGTCTCGTTTCCCACATTCAAAGCACATTCAAAGCACATTCAAAGGACATTCAAAGGACACTCATCATGAATAGCCTGAAAATCCCCACCCGGCTGCTGCTGCTGATTGGCCTGCTCTCGACCATGCTGGTGGCCATCGGCGGCCAGGGCCTGTTCGGCATCGCCAAGTCCAACGCCGCGCTGAAGACGGTCTATGAGGACCGCACGGTGCCGGTCAGCCAGTTGGGCGCAATCAAGGTCCTGCTGCTGGACAGCCGGCTGAACCTCAACATTGCGCTGATTACCCCGACGCCTGAGGTCATCAAGGCAGAAACCGCAGACGTCGAGGCCAACATCACCGCCCTTACCAAGCTTTGGGACGCCTACATGGCGACCAAGCTGACGGTGGAAGAAGGAACGCTCGCCAAGGTCTTCGCTGAGGACCGCAAGAAGTTCGTTCTAGAGGGGGTGCTACCAGTGATGGCTGCATTGCGCGCCAACGATTTGAAGGATTCCCAGCGCCTGGTGACGGAAAAGATCCGTCCGCTGTTTGTCCCAGTGGAACAGGGCATTGCGGCCCTGATCAAGTTGCAGCTCGACGAGGCCCAGAAAGAGTACACCGAATCAGCCGCGCGCTACGCCACGACCCGCATCGTGTCGATAGGCTCGATCGCGGGTGGACTGTTGTTTGCCGGGATCTTCGGCTGGATGATCACGCGCTCGATCACGGTGCCGATGAACCGCGCCAAGGACGCCGCCGCTCGGGTGGCCAAGGGCGACCTGACGGTGGACCTCCGTGTCGAAGGCAAGGACGAGGTGGCCGAACTGCTGGCCGCACTGTCGAACATGAAGGACAACCTGACGCACATCGTCGGCGGCGTGCGCCAGAACGCCGAAGGCGTAGCCACTGCCTCGGCCCAGATCGCCCAGGGCAACCAGGATCTGAGCCAGCGTACCGAAGAGCAGGCCAGTGCATTGGAAGAAACCGCCGCCTCGATGGAAGAACTCAGTTCCACCGTTAAGCAGAACGCCGATAACGCCAAGCAGGCGAATCAGTTGGCACTCGGGGCCAGCACCGTCGCCATCAAGGGCGGCGAAGTGGTCAGTCAGGTCGTGACCACGATGAAGGGCATCAACGATTCATCGAAGAAGATCGCCGACATCATTGCGGTGATCGACGGCATCGCGTTCCAGACCAACATCCTGGCGCTGAACGCTGCGGTGGAAGCCGCACGTGCCGGTGAACAGGGCCGCGGCTTTGCGGTCGTCGCATCCGAAGTGCGCAGCCTGGCGGGCCGCTCGGCGGATGCGGCCAAGGAGATCAAGGGCCTGATCACCGCCAGCGTCGAGCGGGTCGAGCAGGGTACGCGCCTGGTCGACCAGGCTGGCGTCACGATGACCGAGGTGGTCAGCTCGATCAAGCGGGTCACCGACATCATGGGCGAGATCAGTGCCGCCAGCGCCGAGCAGAGCGCCGGGGTGGCCCAGATCGGCGAGGCGATCACGCAGATGGACCAGGTGACACAGCAGAACGCGGCGCTGGTGGAAGAAAGTGCGGCAGCGGCCGAAAGCCTGAAGGGCCAGGCGCAGCAGTTGGTCAGCGCGGTGTCGGTGTTCAAGCTGGGCGAGGTCATCGAGAGGCGCGCTGTAGCTCCAGCGCTGCAGGCCGCCACGGTGGCCCGCAGCCAGGCCCCGGCCGAGCGCCGCGGCCTGGACCGCGCGAAGAACGTGACGCGTCCGAAGTTCGGTGCGAAGGCCGCCAATGCCGCGGCACCGACGTCGAACGACGAGGCCTTGTCGCGCAAGACCGGCACCGACGATGAGTGGACGAGCTTCTGAGCGGCCGCCCTCAGCGAAGGACACAGCCCCGCTTCGGTGGGGTTCGCGTGCCGGGTTCGGTGCCGGCACCGGTTTTGGCTTTAACTTCAACACGGCTGATCCTAACTAGTCGTCCCTGAAAAAAGCATTCTGCGCGGTGGAAATAGGGAACCGCTCGCATTGTGGCGAGATGGTTTTGCAAGATTTGTGAGTTTCGCCGAGCGAAAGCTTGCAAAAACGCACGGAGATACGAAACCCGATCGGGTTGTTGGGGTGAGCTTGACCCGATCACGTAGGTTGGGGTGAGCTTGCGAAGCCCAACAGTGAGTAGACCCGCTCGCGCGGATACTCGGATTCGCGACGACTAGCCTGACACAGGGGGTCACTCGGCGGATCATGGATGTTGGGGTTCGCGGCGCTCACCCCAACCTACCTTGAACACGTTGCCCGCATGCGCTTTGGCTGCGATAGAAGCGACTTTTTCAGAGACGACTAACTATTCAGAAAAATTCAGTTCAGCGCATTGTGCGACTGAAGCGGATTTCATCAACCGATAACGCATCGATGGGCTTCGGCAGGCAATGAATGAATGCCTTCGGTTGCCCCAGGTCTGTTCTGATCCTTTGGGCGGGATCGGACGAACAGACGGGGCCATGCGCAGATGGAGATGGTGTTCTCCGCAATGCCGCTGCGGGCCGTAATCTTGAACCAAGGGCTCAAGATTGGGACTTCTCGGTGTGAATCAGGCTTCCCGCAGACGCGGGCATGCACAACATCACTGCCAGATCAGCCCCGAGTATTTGCAAAAATAGGCTCAAGGATCTCGAACCCACTGGCGAACACCACAGAGAACACCAAGCTTAAACTGTCAAAACTACAAGTGGCCCTATTGAGTAACTTTAGTTTGCGGGAGCCACCTTACTCGACTTCGACCGTGGTCGGGGTCGTCGGCGGAAGTGCGGGCGCCTTGCCTCGCGTCAGTGCGGACTTGATTTTGGATTGTATCCGCTCAAGGCCGGCTCCCAAATCGGTCTCCACCGAGGCGTTAAGCCGCCGGTAGTCGAGATATTCGTGCGCAATGTTCAAAGAGGCCATGACGGCGACCCTTTCGCTGCCGATGACCTTGCCGCTGTCGCGCTGTTCGCGCAACTTGCGGTTCAGGAACTCGACCGATGCGAACAACGCCTCACGCTCGTCCTCAGCACACCCGACCAGGTACTCCTTATCCATGATGGTCACCGTTATCGGCTTGACTTCGGAATTCATGACTGTTCGCCTATCGTGCTTCCATCGCCTTCAGGCGCGCAATCATGGCTTCCACCCGGCTGCGGGCCTGTTCGGTTTTGTCGATGAGTGTCGCGCGTTCCGCCGCTAGCACGCTCTGATGGCTGCGCAACGCTTCGTTCTCATTCGCCAGCGTTTCCACCGTGCGTATAAGCTCGTCAACGCGCGCTTCGAGGGTGGCAAGGTCAACGCGGTCTTTGAGCGGGTCAGCCATGGTCAAAATTAGTGGGTTGATGCGCGTGTGTGCGCAACAGGCAATATAGGGCTGCCCCAGAAAGCGGTCAACCGCGTGTAAGGACGATTGTCGCCACATCCGCACCAAGCGCCCCCAATGACTTCTGTCAATTCCTCGCTCGTGGGATAATTAAACCCACCCGATACGGCAGAAGTGGCCCATGACAATCTTTTTTTCGCGCTCGTTCTATGCCGCCGTGTCTGCTGCCCTTGTGCAACTCGACAGCGACCTGGAGCCGGCCGAGTGCCACGGCATGCTATGCGGCATGTTGTGCAGCCCTGCAGGATTCGAAACACATCTCTGGCTGCAACACCTCACCGGCTATCCCAAATTCGCAGCCGCCAAGCTTACAATCGACGACGCGCTCAATGATCTGTTACGCAGTACGGTGCGCGGCATGGATGCCGACGATTTTGGCTTTCGCCTGTTACTGCCGGAGGATGACGAACCGCTGATAATACGCACCGGCGCGCTCGGCGGCTGGTGCCGCGGCTTCCTGTGCGGTTTCGGGATTATCCGTGGCGCGGCCGCGACAAGCGCGGAAAGCCAGGAGTTTCTCGGCGATCTTTACCGCATCAGCCAGGTCGATTCGCACGATGTTGCGGGCGAAGTCGGCGAGCATGCGTTTGAAGAAATCGTTGAGTACGCGCGGATGGGCGCGATTCTGCTGCGCGAGGAGAATCGCGAGGTGACAGCCGACGTGTTCGATCACAGGAGCATCCACTAGTGCGCGGCCAGGTTCCCCGCGCAAAAACGCCCATGGACAAAAAAGATTTCGCCCGCCGGCGCAAGCGACTGATGGATATCGTCGATAACGGCGGCATCGTGATCCAGCCGACCGCCCCGGAACGCATCCGCAATCGTGACGTTTACTATCCTTTCCGCGCGGACAGCGATTTCCATTACCTCACCGGATTTCCCGAGCCCGAAGCCGTGCTCGTGCTGGTCCCCGATCGCGCTCAAGGCGAGTGCATCCTGTTCTGCCGCGAAAAGGATCGCGCGACCGAACTCTGGCATGGGCGGCGCCATGGCCTAGAAGGCGCCTGTGAGTTTTATGGCGCCGACGACGCGTTTCCGATCGCCGACCTCGATGACATCCTTCCCGGGTTGATCGAGAACAAGGACCGCATTTACTACACGATGGGCCGATACCAGGATTTCGACCAACGTGTGGTCGGCTGGCTGAATCAGGTCTCGAGCAAGGGCCGTGCCGGCGTACACGCGCCGGATCAGTTCAATTCGCTCGCCCACTATGTGCACGAGATGCGGCTCTACAAGAGTCGCGAAGAGATCAAGACCATGCGGCGCGCGGCGCAGATTGCCGGGGTGGCCCACCGGCGCGCCATGCAGGCCTGTAAACCAGGTATGTTCGAATACCAGATCGAAGCGGAACTGTTACACAGTTTTATGGCTCAGGGCGCACGTGCGCCGGCCTACCCGTGCATTGTCGGGGGCGGCGCGAACAGCTGCATCCTCCACTACACGGATAACAGCGACATACTCAGAGACGGAGATTTGCTATTAATTGATGCCGGCGCTGAACTCGAGGGCTACGCCAGCGACGTCTCTCGGACTTTCCCGGTCAACGGTCGTTTCACCCCGGAGCAGCGC
>JAYTEX010000039.1:0-4761 GCA_043734785.1 Pseudomonadota bacterium
GTAGATACCGCGCATGCGATCAGCGGCGAAATGCTCACGAAACTGGGCACCACGCAGATTTTTACGGGCTATGAGCAGACCAGCGACAGTGCGCGCGTGGTGGGGTTGTTCCGCGCGGGCCAGCCGGTCACGACGCTCGTCGCGGGTGACGCCGGGGCGGTGGTGTTGAGCGCCACGCCCTTCTACGCGGAATCTGGTGGACAGGTCGGCGATCGCGGGCGTCTCGTCAGCGCGCAGGGCGCGTTCGAAGTAGAGGACACGCGTAAGCAGGGCGGTTTGCATGTGCATTACGGCACGATCAAGATGGGCAGCGTGCAGGTCGCGAGCGAGATCCGTGCCGAAGTCGATCCCCTGCGACGACAGGCGACCCGCCTCAATCATTCGGCCACGCACCTGTTACACGCGGCGTTGCGGCAGGTGCTGGGTACACATGTTGAGCAGAAGGGCTCGCTGGTGGACCCGGAACGGCTGCGCTTCGATTTTTCCCATTCCGCAGGCGTGTCAACGGCGGAGCTGCAGGAAATTGAGCGGCTCGTGAATGTCCAGATCCGCGCCAATCACGCGGTCGAAACCGAACTCACCCCCTATCAGCAGGCGCTCGAACGGGGCGCCATGGCTTTGTTCGGTGAGAAGTATGGGGATGAAGTGCGGGTGCTCCGGATGAGCGAATTTTCGGTCGAGCTGTGCGCAGGCACGCATGCCGCCCGCACCGGTGATATCGGTATGTTGCGCATCCTGGCGGAGTCCGGGGTGGCGGCCGGCGTACGCCGCATTGAAGCGGTGACCGGCGCGGCGGCCGTGGACGAGGGCTTGCGCAATGCGGAGACTCTGAGAAAAATCGCCGCGCTCGTGAAAGGGGGCGCGCACGAGACGCTCGCGAGAGTCTCGCAGCTCCACGAGCGCGCCCGCGCGCAGGACAAAGAGATTCAACAGCTCAAAGCCATGATCGCTGGCCAGACTGGGCGCGATCTCGCCGACGGCGCCGTCGATATCGGCGAGGTAAAACTGCTGTGCGAAATCCTGGACGGCGCGGATGCGGCAACCCTACGGGATGCGATGGATAAGTTGAAGGATACTTTGCCGCGCGCGGTCATCGTGTTGGCCACCCTCGAAGACGGTAAGGTGCGGCTGGTCACCGGCGTTACCAAGAACCTGACCGCAAAGGTGCATGCCGGAGAGCTCGCGAATTTCATCGCCACCCAACTGGGCGGCAAGGGCGGCGGGCGACCCGATCTCGCGCAAGCGGGTGGGACGGACGCGGCAGCACTGGCACCGGCGCTGGCCAGTGTCCGCGAGTGGGTCGCCGCCAAGCTTGCCTAGTTGTCGCTTTCTCGTCGCGGGAATGGGCACGGAGTTATGAAAGATTCTGCCGCTTTGGCACTGAGTGGGGCCTCTTCGCGCCACGGCACGCAATATTTATTCGGTCAAGGATAGAACGGACATGAGTTTGATCGTGCAGAAATACGGTGGTACCTCGGTCGGTACGGTTGAACGTATTCAGGTGGTGGCCGAACGCATCGAGAAGGCTCAGGCCGCCGGACACCGTCTGGTGGTCGTGGTGTCCGCGATGTCTGGCGAAACTGATCGCCTGCTCAACCTCGCACGCGCGATCAAGCATCCGCCGCCGGCGCGAGAACTTGATGCGCTGCTCTCGACGGGCGAACAAGTCACTATCGGTCTATTGGCGATGGCCTTGCAGGCTCGCGGCGTACACGCCGTGTCCTATACGGGTGGGCAAGTCCCAATCGTGACCGACTCTGCCTTCAATAAGGCCCGTATTCTGAGCATTGACGGAACCAGGGTGCAGGCCGAATTGGCGGCGGGCCGGGTAGTGGTAGTGGCCGGATTTCAAGGCGTGGATGGCGATGGCAACATTACCACACTCGGCCGCGGCGGTTCGGATACCACGGCGGTCGCCATGGCCGCCGCGTTGAAGGCGCACGAATGCCAGATCTATACCGATGTCGATGGGGTCTATACGACCGACCCGCGCATCGTTCCAGAAGCGCGCCGGCTCGAACGCATCACCTATGAAGAGATGCTCGAAATGGCGAGCCTGGGTGCCAAGGTGCTGCAGATCCGATCGGTCGAATTCGCCAGCAAGTATCAAGTCACCTTACGGGTGCTCTCCTCGTTCGTCGACGGGCCGGGCACCTTGATTACCTCTGAGGAGAACATCATGGAAGCCGCATTAATCTCCGGCGTCACACTCAATCGTGACGAGGCCAAGCTTACGATCCTTGGCGTACCGGATCGCCCAGGGGTGGCGAGCACCATTCTCGGCGCCGTCGCCGATGCCAATATCGAAGTCGACATGATCGTGCAGAATTTGGGCGCGGATGGCTCGGCGGATTTCACTTTCACGGTTCACCGCAACGACTATGATCAGGCGCTCGGGATCTGCCGCGACACCTGTAGCCAGATGGGTGCGCGGTCCGTGGCGGGCGACAAGCGCAGCGTGAAGGTCTCGATCGTTGGCGTCGGCATGCGCTCACATGCAGGCATTGCGAGCCGGATGTTCCGCGCGCTGGCTGCCGAGGGGGTGAATATTCAGATGATCTCGACCTCCGAAATCAAAATTTCAGTGGTCGTCGACGAGAAATACGGTGAGCTCGCAGTCCGCATCCTGCATAGCGAGTTCAACTTGGCCCAGGAGGTGCCGGCCCAATCCTGAGACGCCGCATCAGGGCCCTAAGAATTAACGGTTTTTATCAAGTTTTTTCGTTAACGGTTGATTACACTACCGCCAGCCAGGGAAGGCAGCGGAACCAACAAAATGCGCTCGCAACGGAAGCTAAGGAGAGTCGGTGGCTCTTAATTACAAGACAAGACCCAGGCTTGGAGAATGGATATGCTCATTTTGACAAGAAGGGTTGGTGAATCCCTGATCATCGGCGACGAAGTCAATGTCACCGTACTCGGTATTAAAGGAAACCAGGTCCGTATCGGCGTCAATGCCCCTAAAGACGTTTCGGTCCATCGTGAGGAGATTTACCAACGAATTCAGCAGGAGAACTCAGATAAGGTGGCAAGTGTCGGCGATTAGTCGCTGGTTGCCTTTACTGGACCGCACGGCCCCGGTATTCTTCGCCCCCCCGGAGAGATGGCCGAGTGGCTGAAGGCGCTCCCCTGCTAAGGGAGTATGGGCCAAAAGCCCATCGAGGGTTCGAATCCCTCTCTCTCCGCCAATATAGAACGTAACGCCCTGGTAATGCAGGGCGTTTTCATTTCAGCGCCCGGCACCCACAAACGAGCGTAAAGCTGGTCGCAGTGACACTTCGGTGAAGTGCGTCGCTGATGTCGACTGGGCAATTGAGACTCTGAAGCTAGCGGACTACAGTCTCATCGTCCGAGCTTCCGCCGGGTATCGGGAGATGGACTCGATTTATCAAGGTAAATCGAGTCTGACCCCATCTCCCCAAAGGTAAATCGAGTCTGACCCCATCTCCCTGCCCCATCTCCCACCATCTCCCCGGGCAGCGCAAGGTAGGTTGGGGTGAGGGCTACGAACCCCAACATCCATTATCCGCCGAGTGACCGCGTAGTCGCGCGAGCTGGTCTACTTACTGCTGGATAAACATAGCTATAAAAAACCCGCACTTGGCGGGTTCTTAATGACTTTCCTGGACGACTCTGGATGTCTAATTGGTGGAGCTGAGGGGGATCGAACCCCTGACCTCTGCATTGCGAACGCAGCGCTCTCCCAGCTGAGCTACAGCCCCATGCGACAAGGCCAGGATTCTAACGACCTCAGTCGGGGAGCGCCAGCTGCCCGCGCCGGGCTTCGCCTACCGGGTATCAGGTCGCTACACTAGGGCCGCCGAAACTCAGGTCCATCCTGCGAGTCACCCCGATCATGCCGTCAGTCCAAGCTGTCCAGAGCTCCGCGTTGCCGCCGTTTCCAGCCATTCGACGCGGCAAGTTAGAGACTTTGCAGGTCAATCTGGGCTATCGCTGCAACCAGGCCTGCGCGCACTGTCACGTGGACGCCGGTCCGTTGCGGACCGAGGCGATGTCCGCTGAAACTGTCGAACTGGTGCTGGATTTCGCGCGTCGCCAGCACCCGCGAGTACTCGATATCACGGGCGGTGCGCCTGAATTGAATCCGCATTTCCGGGGCCTTGTGGTCGCCGCGCGCGCACTGGATCTGGCGGTGATTGATCGCTGCAATCTGACCATCCTCGAAGAGCCTGGGCAATCCGATCTCGCGGATTTTCTGGCCGCTCATCAGGTGCGCGTGGTCGCTTCTCTGCCGTGTTATGGACCTGAGAATGTCGATGCGCAGCGCGGTCGCGGCGTGTTCGAAAAAAGTATCCGTGGCTTGCAACAGCTGAACGCGTGCGGCTATGGGCAGCCTGAAAACGCACTCACACTCGATCTCGTCTATAACCCTGTGGGCGCGCATCTGCCGCCGGCCCAGCAGGCGCTCGAAGCGACCTACAAGACCCGTCTCGCTACCGACTACGGCGTGACATTCAATCGCTTGCTGACCATTACGAACATGCCGATCGCGCGGTTCCGTCATGCGCTCGTGCGTGAGCACGGCCTGGAGACCTACCTGCAGCTGCTGTTAGACCACTATGTGCCGGCCAACCTGGAGACTGTGATGTGCCGCAGTCTGCTCAGTGTGGATTGGCAGGGGAATGTTTACGACTGCGATTTCAATCAGATGTTGAACCTGCCGTGGGCGACCAAGGCCAAGTCCACCCATCTGTGCGAACTTCTCGCGCAACCGCTAGAGAACACCGCCATTACCGTGCG
>JAYTEX010000040.1:0-6898 GCA_043734785.1 Pseudomonadota bacterium
CCCGCCGCGCTGCGCGAAGCGGTCGAGGAAACCATCGCCCTACTCACCATTAGTGCCACGCCGGTGCTGATTGCCGGCCAGGAACTCCATCGCCGGGGCTTGCAGGATATCTTGCTCGAGTTTGTTGGGCGCACCCACATCCCGACCGCCGCGACCCTGACCGGCAAATCCGTGATCGGCGAGCGCCATCCTGCGTACCTGGGTGTCTACGAAGGTGCGATGAGCTCAGAGGCCGCGCGCAACACGGTCGAACAGGCCGATTGTCTGTTGCTATTGGGGGTGATGCTGACCGACATCGACACCGGCATCTACACCGCCAAACTTGATCCGGACCGCGTGATCCGCGCGAGTCATCACGAGGTCATGATTCGCCATCATCGTTTTCGGGGTGTCCGTCTCGCGGACTTCGTGCGTGAACTGGCGCGCCTCGCGCCAGTTTGCAAAACCCCCAACGCGCCACGGATGGAGGAGATCTCTGTGGTGCACGACTTTCCGCGCGCTGATACCCCAATGACCACGGCGCGCCTGATCGCGCGCCTGAATGCCGCGCTGTCGCCAGAGTTCATCGTGGTCGCGGATTCCGGCGATTGCCTGTTCGCGGCAACCGAACTGCGCGTGCACGAACGTTCGGAGTTTCTAGCTTCTGCGTACTACACCACCATGGGCTTCGCGGTGCCGGCCGCACTGGGCGCGCAGGTCGCGCGACCGGACCGGCGCGCGCTGATTTTGGTGGGTGATGGCGCCTTTCAGATGACTGGTACTGAGCTATCAACGCATGCCCGTCTTGGCATGGCGCCAGTTTGTGTCGTGTTCAACAATCACGGCTATGCCACGGAGCGCTTCCTGCTTGAAGGTCCGTTCAACGACATCGCGGAGTGGCAGTTCCATCGCATGGGTGAAGTGTTCGGACCGCTGCGCGGATTCGAAGTCCGCACGGAGGCAGATTTCGAACAGGCCATTACTGCCGCGATCGCGGAGCGTACCTGCCCATCGGTGATTAACGTGCATCTGGCTCCACGCGACGCGTCACCCGCGATGCGGCGCCTGACCGAGCATATGCGCTCAAGAATCACCTAACCTGGATAGTCGTCCCTGAAAAAGTCGCTTCTATCGCAGCCAAACCGCACGCGGGCAGCGTGTTCAAGGCCGAAGGTAGGTTGGGGTGAGCGGCCGCGAACCCCAACATCCATTATCCGCGCGAGCTGATCTACTCACTGTTGGGCTTCGTAAGCTCACCCCAACCTACCCGATCGGGCTTCGTAAGCTCACCCCAACAACCCGATCGGGTTTCGTGTCTGTACGCGATTTTGCAAGCTTTCGCTCTGCTCAACCCACAAATTTTGCAAAATCATCTCGCCACAATGCGAGCAGTTCCCTATTTCCACCGCGCAGCATGCTTTTTTCAGGGACGACTAGATAGCTGCGCACGGTAGCTTTGGTGCACTCGAGGTTAAACAACCCGTGCGATGAAAAGCGGTTGCCCGCCCTCGATCAAGCGCGCGAATGGCGCGTAGCGAAAAACACTGCTGAGAGAACGAGGATCGAGTAGCAAGGGCAGCAGACGACCCGCGCTCTGAGTGATCGGCACATACAGACTTCCTACCGGCAACGGCGTACGTTGCGCCCACGTATCAAGGACCTCGCACGCACGCGCCACCGACGCTCCACCCGCGAAGATCTCACTTTCGAGCCGCGCCTCAACGGATTCCGCGACCACTTCGAACCTGATCTGGTGTCTCGCCAACAGGCTTGCGAATAGCGACGTATGGGCAGTGATGACATAGGCGTCTGGCAACACGAGAAAATCATGCGCGCGTACCGTGCGATGATCTTCAAAGGCGATCGGCGCCAGCAGATACGTATCGCGTCGCCGCAGGTTGATCACCACCTGCGGTGACCCCGCTGGCTGAAAATACGAGCCATTGAGTGGGATCTGCGTCCGTGGCGCAAGGCGCGCTGAGCGCGCCAGTGCGCCTGATATTGCTGGTTGCTGCTGCTTGATCACGGCGAGAAATGTCTGGATGCACGACCACTGCTTGTCAGCGCGCGCGCCGATATTGCGAAACGTGGGATACGAATCCGTCTTCGGTTCCATCGGCGTCTCTAGCAGCACCGTCAAGGCGCCGCGCAAGCCCGCTTTGTTGCGAAACTTGCGCACCGTAAGGCCCCCGTGCGTAATGGGTTGCTGGGTCGAGGTGATTTCGCGGATATAGCGCTGCGTGCGCAGGCCGCGTGCCTCGACCCCGCGGATCAGCGCGGGGAGAAATTCGGTCTCTGCATAGCGCAGTAAAGCAGGCGAGATCGCCGGGCTGTTTGCGACATCGAACTGTGCTTCAAAATCGGTCAAGTACCCCTCGCGACCTAGCGTGTGCCGCTTCAGGCTGGCCGATTCATGCGCATCGAGCACGACCTCGGGCGCGTAGCGCAGCACCGCCGCATCGAGTGCGCAACTCTCCGGTTGGGACAGCAGCACGTAGTCGCGGTTGATGTTGATGTCGTTACCGTTGCGGCTCGAGTCTAACTCGCGCCCGTCAGGATTTGCGTTCGGAATCAGGACCAGCTCAAAGTCGTCCAGCAGCCCTTGCAGACCACCGAGCAAGACTGCGCGCGCGAGGTACAACAACGCTTCGCACCCTGCCGCTTCAGACGCGCCATGCTGCGAGCCGACCATGAGCACCCGTAACTTGAGGCCGCTCCGTGGCGCCGCGGCGGAAGCGTCACATACCAGTGCGAGAATTTCACGTCCTTGTGCGGACTGGCCAATGCGCTCTAGTTTCGCATACGGTCCGGCCGCCGCCGTCAGCGCGCGCAGGAAGCCCGCGACTTCCTCCGAACTCGAATAGCGCTGAAAGTGATGATGTTCGAGCGGTGTCGCGAGCGGGTTCACGGCAGGCGGGTCGCACCCTTGAAGGTACGATAGACAAAAAACTCTTCTTCCGGCACCACAAAATTCGAAAATTCCGGGTAACGAAAGATGCTGCTGGTCGCACGCGGATCAAGCAGTAACGCGGCGATGCGCCCATTGGGCTGAGTCAAATCGATAAACACACCACCCGCTTCGATTTCGATCGTCTTGCGGGTTTCTTCCAGCAATTCCGCGCGCTCCAGGAGGTTGCCGCGCCCCTTGAAGCGTGCCGCGATCACCTCGGCGCCGGTAGTCTGGGTCGCGCGCCAGTAATGCACGTTATGCCGCTCAAGCACCGGGCGTAACTGGTCCAGATGTTGGGTTATCACGAGCATCGGTGGATAGGGCACGACGTCCGCCGTCACCAACTTGCGATGGTCGCGAAACTCAAGATTCTCCAGTTCTCGCGTATCGAGGCGACGCATGGGGATCGCCACCCTCGGATGCTTGCGGTCGAGTTCGTAGCCGGCAAACAGCGTGAGTGGTTCTTTCTGCAGCGCCTGGCGGGCGGCGGTGGTCTGCACAGATATTTCCGCGCGCCGCGCCTGCACGAGGGCGAGGAAAGAACGGATGCACAATAGCTGACGTTCCACCCGCACCGCGATGTTGCGATAGGTCGGGAAGGTGTCCTCGCGCGAATCGAGCTTGGTCTCAACCAACAGCGACAAGGCACCAGACATCCCGGCCGTATTGCGAAAATTGCGCAACGTCAGCCCGCCGTTCGTGAGCGGTTGATGGGTGCTGATGATTTCCCCGATGTACCGGTGCGCCGGCAAGCCGCCGGCAGACACGCGTTCAAGGATCGCCGGCAGGAAGGTGTTCAACGCGTAATCACGCAGGGCGCTCGGGACCGCGGGATTGTTCGAGATCTCGAATTGCGCGTCGAAGTCGGTCAAGTAGCCTTCCTTGGCGAGGGTCTTGCGCTTGAGGATCGCGGATTCGTGGGAGTCCAGCAAAGCGTCTGGCGCGTAGCGACTCACCGCCTCTTTCAGCAGGCGCGTTTCGGGCTGTGAAAGCAATACGAAGTCGGTGTTGAGATTGATCCCGTTGGCGTTGGCGCGCCGTTTGAGATCCCGTCCATCGGGATTCGCATTCGGGAGCAGCACCACATCGAGCTCGTCGAGCAGCGGGCGCAACGCGCCTTCGAGCAGTTCGCGGGCGATCACCAGCAGCGCCTCGCCGCCCGCGGGTTCTGCGGCGCCGTGCTGACTGCCGACCACCATCACTTTCAGACGAGGGGCTGCGTTTGCCGTGCGCGGGGCGGACAGCAGCAGCACTTCGAGTGCTCGCCCCTCGCTACTGTTACCGAGCGTCTCCGTGCGCGCCAATGAAGGATGCCTGGCCGTGAGCGCATGGAGGTAGGTGCTTATTTCAGCCGAGGTGCTGATGCGTGTCTGCGCGGCGGCTTCGAGGGGTGTCAGTAAGGTCGATGCTGCGGGCTCGGCATGTCCTGCAGCAGATCCGATAAGACTCAGTACGAGCGAGAGCGCATGTAGTGGCTTCATTTCGGTCCGTATTCCCCACGCAGTTTGTAGCGTTGTATTTTGCCGGTCGCGGTTCTTGGCAGTTCAGAAGCAAAGTAAATCCAGCGCGGATACTTGTGGGGCGCGAGTCGCGTTTTGACATGGGCCTTGAGCATGGCTTCTAGATCCGGTGTTACCGTCACGCCGGGTTTCAACACCACGACCGCCAGCGGTTTCACCAGGCCTTCAGCGTCCATCACGCCGATCACCGCGGCCTCCAGCACCGCCGAGTGAGTCAGCAACGCGCCTTCCACTTCGATGGGTGATACATACTGACCACTGACCTTGAGCATGTCGTCCGAGCGACCGCCATGGATGTAATACCCATCGGCATCGACTGAGTATTGATCGCCAGCGCGAGTCCACGGCCCTACGAACGTCGCCGTCGATTGCCGGCGATTGTTCCAGTACATGATGGCCGCGCTCGGCCCTTTGATCTGAAGTTCGCCCAACGCGCCGTCACGAACTTCGGCGCCCGCCTCGTCGCACAAGCGGATCTCGTATCCGGGCACCGGCTTACCGGTTGTGCCGTAACGGACCTCGCCGGGCCGGTTGGATAAGAAGATGTGCAACATTTCGGTCGAGCCTATCCCGTCCAGAACCTCCACCCCAAAGTGTTGCGTGAAACGCTGCCCGATTTCGGCTGGCAAGGCCTCGCCCGCCGAGGTGCAAAGACGCAAACCTAGCGCCTCACGCGCGGGCAACTCGGGGCTCGCCAACAGTGCGGCATACAACGTGGGCACGCCATAGAAAATGGTCGGTTGCAACGTGGTGAGTCGCTTGAACACCGCCTCAGGTGTTGGCCGTTCTGCCATCAGGATCGCGGTCGCGCCAACCGCCAACGGAAAGGTCAGGCTGTTGCCGAGCCCGTAGGCAAAAAACAATTTGGCGGCCGAGAACACCACGTCCTGTTCAGTGAGCCCCAGAATGGGCCGCGCGTAGAGTTCCGCGGTGTGGATCACGCTCGAGTGAATGTGCACAGTGCCTTTCGGCTGGCCAGTCGAGCCGGACGAATAGAGCCAGAAGCAGGGATCATCCGCAGTCGTCGCGGCCGGCGTAAAAGCACTTTCCGCATGGTCCATCAGCGCGCCAAGAGCGTGGAGTTCGGCCCCCTGCGACTGGGCACGCTCCCCACTGACGACCACGTGCCGCAGATAAGCCGCAGCCTTGATGGCCGGGGCGAAGGTTTCCAATAAAGGCGCTGACACCACCAGCGCTTTGGCGCGACTATCCTCCAGCATGAAGCGATAGTCGTCTGGCGTCAGCTGGGTATTGGTCGCGATGGGAATGATGCCGGCCTTGATGGCGCCCAGAAACACGCTCGGAAAATCGATCGTGTCATGCAGCGCGACCATAATGCGGTCTTCGGGCTGCAGGCCGAGCGCTGTCAGCGCATTCGCCGCGCGGTTTACTCGTTCGGCCAGCTCACCGAAGGTGTACCGCCCCGCATCATCGATATAGGCGAGCTTGTCGGCGCGGCCCGCCGCGAGGTTACGTTCGAGTAGATCGTGCGCGACGTTATAACGGCGTGGCAAATCGATGCGGGGGGGCGACACGCTGTGATCGACAATAGACAACATGAACGGCGTGTCTCCTGCAGCGAAAGATCGACACGGCAAACTGCCACGTGTCACGGTTATTGGGGTGTCCCAGTCTTCTGCCTGGTCACTTGCCGGAAAGCTTAAACACCGCGATCGCCTCGATCAGGCGACCTCGGAGGGGCTCAGGCAGTTCAACCATTCGCCGATCCAGGCAGCGGCGGCTTCCTCGGGCATGATGCCTGATGAGGCATCATGATTCAGGATCTCGCCGAGACGCGTCGCGCCCAGTTTAGTCAGAATCTGATCGAAGCGACGGCCGGCAAAGCCGTAGGTCTGCGCGTGTGAAGAATCCCCCAGCGAAATCAGGCCGTAGTTGACGTGCGCCAGATTCGGGCGGTCCTTGACCAACGATGCATAGAGTTTTTTCGAGTTGGCGGGAACATCGCCATAGCCATACGTCGAAACACACACCAGATACAGCGCGCCATCGGCAAATACCGCCGCATCGAGGTCATCCATCTGCAGGATCTCCGCGCGGTGACCCGCCTGCTGCAGATTGAACTGCACCTCTTCGGCGACGTACTGGGTATTGCCGGTGGTCGTTCCCACCAGAATGCGTATGAGGTTCGACATCGAATGCTCCACGAGGCTTGCGATGAAGCGATGCGGTGAATTATATTGCACAGAAGACTCCTATAGGCAATATAATTCTTCATCGTGTCCGCAGTGCCCGCCTCGACTAGGTCCCCGCAGTCCCCCGCCCTGGCCGTGGATAGGCGTCTGCTGCGCGAACTCGGCGCGCGCGTGCGCCAGCATCGCACGCGCCGTGGCATGACCCGGCGTGCACTGGCTCAACAGTCCCAGGTCTCAGCGCGCTATCTGGCGCAATTGGAAGCGGGTGACGGCAATGCCTCGATCATGGTGCTGCA
>JAYTEX010000041.1:0-13663 GCA_043734785.1 Pseudomonadota bacterium
TCGGCGGTTAGCATATGGGTGAAAACAGAGGTGAGAAAGACGAAACTAAACGAGTTGTCAGGGAACGGAAACGAGAAGCTTGCAGCCTGCACCTTTCCATTTGCGTTGTACATTTTGTTAAAAATATCTGCATGCTGAAAACTGAAGTTCTTCTTTTGGCGAAAGCGAGCTTCGGCTAAATTTACAAAATTCTTCGAAACGTCAAAACCATTGTATGTGCCGCGATCATCAAGGTAATGTCCCAAGGCGAACGCCATTCGACCAATTCCGCAGCCCGCATCAAGAATTGTTTCGTCACGACGAAGGCCAGCCACCAGCCGAAAGAGGGCAAGAAACGAAAATGATGTCTCAACAAAATCCCCTAGCCCCACGACATTAGATTCTTCAGCAGACGGGGATGCAAGAATAGGCGGCCAAAACCGCTCGAAGGGAATTCCCGGTTCTTGGCCAATGTATGGCGTTACTGAAATCAAGTCTCCCACACTGACGCGCCGCAAATGTTCAGCATTTAACTCCATGCTGATCGAAAATCGACAGTTTCCGGCATCTCGCATTGCAGGCCAGGCTGCTCCGACATCGGGTGAAGGCGATACATGATCGCGGCTCGATCCTACCGCCATATCTCCAAAACTAAGACGCAACTCTGTAATCGGATCGTTTTCGAGCGAGACCGCCCAGCCAGCGACGACCAACTTGTTACCGGTAATGTTGAAGGCGTCAAGGGCTCCGAAAGTGTTGCAATGTTGGGCTTCGCAAGCTCACCCCAACAACCCGATCGGGTTGCGTGTCTGTGCGCGATTTTGCAAGCTTTCGCTCTGCTCAACCCACAAATCTTGCAAAATCATCTCGCCATTTATACGAGCGGCTCCCTAATTCCATCGCGGAGAATGCTTTTTTCAGGGACGACTCAGTAAGTGCCATTCGTGTCTGACCCCATTATCCACGGATGCTACAATGCGAGAACTGACCCCCTGTTCTTTCCGCCCCCTGTTCTTTCTAAGCTCCGGCACCTTTTCCGCTCTCGATCAGGCACTTATTTCCTTAAGCGATCGAGGCGGTATATCCGAAAGCTCTTGCAAGACTTTTGATACTAGCGGTACGAGGTGCTAAATCCGGTTACTCGACGCTTTCATGACGAGAACGGCTATCGGTAAGGAGGCGAGGTTCTGTTGATATTCAAGGTTACTATCCATCGTCACGAACACGTCGAATTCGGCGCCAGCGAGGCCTAGAAGTTTTCCATTCTTGATGCCCGCCCAACCTCTTTGCTGAACTGTAGACACCTCATGCCCGACTAGCAGTGTCGCAAAACGGCGCGGAAGATCCTCGTCAAGCAGGATGCGAATCTGGAATGAGCGCCGTTCTGGCGTCTTCGAGAACCGCTATCGCCAGTTCTCGGCTAACGGATGGAAAATCATCCAAAAAAACTGCTAACGAATCTCCGGCCTCTAGATGGTCGAAAAGTGTTTTGATCGGGACACGCGTGCCAGCGAAGACAGGTGTTCCGCTGTGGATTTCAGGATCGATCGTAATCAGCTGTTTCTTCATCGCCCAACTCCGACCAAAGTCAGTTAATTCAGTATACCGCAGCCGTGCTCGACGACAGTTAAAGAAATTGGGGGACACCCTTCGAACTGACAGGAATTGCTAGGGATTTAACCGGCCTGCATAAATTTTTCCGGTCTTGCGACTGACTAGTGAATTCGAGGGCGACCCAGATCTTTCGCTATCCAAATAAGCTAAGGCCGCGTATGTGAATCGCCGTTGGGTTCGACGCGTGATTCAGAAACCGTGAATCGTCGCAGAAAAGCACGTACTTTCCCAAGCGCCCATCGACGTATCCATAGTGCAGTAGGCGCTCGCGCTGCAGTGGCGATTGCAAAGGCGGTACCTTCTCAGCGCTCGATCATCGGCAGCAATAGATGCGATGGATGCTCGGCATCGTGCAGCACGCCGTTGCTGGCGGTGACGAAATCCGTGGCGAGCGCCTCTGCAATCACACCGCCATGGTTCGGGTTACGATCGAAGCGCGGAAAATTGCTGCTCGACACCTCCAGGCGCAGACAATGCCCGGCCTTGAACAGGTTGGCGGTGGCGACGAGGTCGAGCGTTAGTTCGTAGACTTTGCCCGGCGTCATCAGCTCGGGTCGCGACAAGGATTCACGATAACGGGCGCGCAGGATGCCGTCGGTCAGGATGAGCGCGCGGCCATCGGGATAGACATCAACCAGCTTGCCGGTGAAATCGGTGTCGCACGCCGAGGAGGTTACATAGAGCACCAGCGTGATCGGCCCGGTCACCTCGGTATCGCGCGCCAAGGGCTCGCTGGTGTAGCACAGCACATCGGCGCGCGCTTCAACCGCCCGCTGATCGCGCGGTCCGCCATTGGCCGCGACGAACAGGCCAGGCAGGAAAGTCGCCCCACCGAGGGTCGGCACAGGGTCATGAGGATCGTAGCGATAGTGGTCGGTCGGCTCCTCGCCAGGGGCCTTCTGCGATAGGAGACCGTCGCCAGACGCGGTATTGGCGCGACCGCCGCTATGTAGGTACCAGCGCTCGAAGCGTGTATCTGCCAGCGGCCAAGCGGCCTCATCGCGCCACTCATCGCGACCCATAATGAACAGTTTAACGGGCTTATCCTCTAGCACGCCGTTGTCGGCATCCTTCAGCCAGTGATCGAACCAGCGGATCTGCATGGCCGTGACGTCGGCCACGCCATCATGCGCCATCAGGCCGAAATTGCGTTCGGCATAGACCCCACCGTTGTAGCCGTGCGCCCACGGCCCGATCACGAGGCGCTGATGCTGGCGCGCCTGCGCGCTGCCGCCGCGTGCTTTCATGCCGGTGTAATTGGCGAGCGTGCCGCCGAGAAAAAGGTCGTACCAGCCGCCGAAGTTGAGCGCGGGCGTGGTGATCTGCGCATAGCGCTCGCAGGGCGCGATCGCCTGCCAATAGGCGTCGTAAGCGGGATGCGCGAGCCATTCCGCCACCTGGGCCATCAGCTCGGGCGCGAGTCGGGCCAGTTCGGGATGATCAGTCAAGGGCAGGTGGGTGTAGCTTGTGGCGACTGCGTCTGCCGCCGCGATCGCGGCCCCTAGATCGCTCGCGCTGGCTTGCCCGCAGCCGAGCCGGCGCACGACTTCGCCGAGCGCGAAAGTCGCGCTCGCCCACTGCACAATGAACCCCAGCTGGAAGGCGCCACCCTGGTAGGTCCACTTCTCGTAGTACTGATCGGTCGTGATGAAAGGCGCGATGGCGCGCAGGGCCGGCGGGCTCTCACCTGCCGCCAACCATTGCGTTGCGCCGTAATAGGATGCGCCCATCATGCCGACCACGCCGCTCGACCAGGCCTGCGCTGCGGCCCATGCGATCGTATCCGCGCCATCTGCGGCTTCCTGGAAATAGGGGCGGAACTCGCCACCGGACTGGTAAGTGCCGCGACAGTCCTGCACGACCACGGCATAGCCCGCCTGGGCGATACGCAGGATGTCGCCACTCAGGAAGAGCAGTGCCGGCATTTCCTTGTTGTAGGGCAAGCGCATGACGATGACCGGCACGGGGGCACCGCTGGCCGGCCGGTAGATATCGGTGGCGAGGGTGACCCCATCGCGCATGCCGACGGCGAGGTTCTTGTCGATGCAAAGGTTCATGTTGACTCCTCAAAATTCAGGCTGGCGCCGCGTCGCTGACTTATCCCGCTTTGCGGGCCTGTTGCCCAATGATCGTCGTGTATTTCGGAGTTCGAGTATAGGTCGAACCATTGGACGGCGCCCGCAGTCGCGCTTGACTCGGGCGCCTCTCAACGACGCTGCCTGTGGCGGCGCGCGACATCGGCACGGTATGCTCGTACCCTCCACTCACCGGCATTCACGAAGGGGGCCCTCATGACCACGCAGGTCAATCCTGGAGTTCGCGCGACGCCTGATCGCCTGGCGCACGGTTTGCGCGGACACATCAACCGCTTCTCGCACGTCGTGATCAACGTTTCTGATCTCGATCGTGCCGTTGAGTTCTACGAAAAAACCTTTCCGGTGCGCCGGCGACAACGCATTAACGGGCCCGCCCAGCGCTATCTGGGACTCGGTATCGAACACGGACAGTGCGAGGGTTGGGTGCTCGAAAACAAAAAGGACCTCTCGCCGCCCGGCGATCTGGTGGCGGAGTTTCCCGCCCGGCTGCTGCACCTGATCCAGTGGAAATCCCCTAAGCCCACCGGCTCGCCCTACCGCGAGGCGAACCACGTCGGCATTTACCGTCAAAACTCGCTGGTCAGTAACCTCAATGACGCCTATACCAATGTGCTCGCAAATGGTGGTAGGCCATACGGTGAGCCCAGTTGGATCGTGCTCACGCCGGAGGGCTTCGGCGTCACGGTTTTCGCGTACCGGGATCCTGACGGCAACACCCTGGAGATGATCGGCACGGAAGACCCCACGGGTAAGATCCTCTACCCCGGCATGATGCATCACTGCAATCTCAATGTTCGGAACCTGGAGAGATCCTACAGATTTTACCGCGACATCCTCGGGCTCGATCCGACGGCGTATCTCGCGCCATCTGCACTGCAGCCGGCCAGCAACGGATCCCTTGGCGACGCGCTGCGTAATCCGGACGGTTCGCCGTTCACTGAGGGGCACATGCGCTTCGCGGCGACGCTCATGGGCGTTCGTTCCGACTCGCGCAGCCCGATTGATGTACTGGAATGGGACGTACCCAAACCCTATGGCGAGCCGTATCAGTCGCCCACGAACCTCGGCATCATCCGCGTGGCCTTCGAGGTGGACGACATCGAGGCGGCGCGCGCGCGCCTGTTGCTCACTGGTCACGCGGCTGCGCCGATCGAAACGTGGGACATGGGCGAGTTCGGCGCGCGCAAGATTGTGATCTTCAAAGATCCCGACGGGATCATGCTTGAACTGATCGAGCAATTGCCGGTACTCGGGAGTCAGCCGCCGTTCGACTAACGTTTTCGACCGGCGCAAACACCGCAACGATAGACATCGATGGCAACGCAGACGGCTGACGTGCAGTTAATGACCAAACTCATTAACTGCACGTTTTCACCTTGCCGTCGCTACCGTTACACCTGGGAGCTGGCGTGGAACGATACACTTCCACCGTGCGCATTTATCGGCCTTAACCCCTCAACCGCCGACGAGCATGGCCCAGATCCGACAGTCAGACGCTGCATCAATTACGCCAAGCGTTGGGGTTACGGACGTCTCGTGATGCTGAATCTTTTCGGCTTCCGCGCCACCGATAGAAATGCCATGAAGCGGGACCCAGCCCCGATAGCCCATGCGGCCGGGCCTCGCGTGAATGACCAGCACCTGCGCCGCACGGTCAAGCGCACCCATCAGCTCAGCGGTATCGTGGTGGCGGCCTGGGGCATCGATGGCGGACACCTGAATCGCGCCACCATGGTGCGCACGCTTCTGGCGCCATTCTCACTGCATTATTTGGCCCTGACCAAGGCCGGCGAGCCGGGGCATCCGCTGTATTTGAAAGGGGAACTGTCGCCTATTCCCTGGCGATGAAGGTGTGAATCGGCGCCCCCCATTGGATGGGGACTTGGTGGTCTCCCAGGTGCTGGCGGCTGGTCGTCATGCGCGCTTTGCCGTAGCACGGTTCTGCTCTACGCTTACCTGCCATTCAATTTTCAGAGTCCATCATGCCTGCCACGACCTCCGGCCCGACTTCGCACACGTATTTCTCACAGCGCTTACGCCTGCACTATGTGGACTGGGGCAATCCGAGCGCGCCACCGCTGCTGCTCGTGCATGGTGGTCGCGATCATTGCCGCAATTGGGACTGGGTCGCGGCGGCATTGCGCGAACGCTGGCATGTCATCGCGCCGGATCTGCGCGGCCATGGCGACAGCCAGTGGTCGGCCGAGGGCAGCTATCGCATGGACAGCTATGTCTACGACCTCGCGCAGCTCATCCACCAGCAATCCCTCGCGCCGGTGACCCTCCTCGCGCACTCGCTTGGCGGTAACATCGCGATTCGGTATGCCGGCATCTACCCGGAGAAGGTCCGCAAGCTCGTCGCCATCGAGGGCCTGGGCGCTTCACCGCGCATGGTAGAAGCGCGTGCCAAGCTTGCGCTGGATGCGCGCATGCGCGCCTGGATCGACGAACAGCGTGAATTCGCCGGGCGCCTGCCGCGACGCTATGCCTCGATCGAGGATGCGTTGAAACGCATGCAGGAAGAAAACAAACATTTATCGCCCGCGCAGGCGCGGCATCTCACGATGCATGGCGTCAACCAGAACGAGGACGGCACCTTCTCCTGGAAATTCGACAACTATGTGCGCTCGTGGCCGGCCTACGACATGGCGAGCGCTGAGCTAGAGCAACTGTGGGCGCGCATCACCTGCCCCACGCTCCTGGTCTACGGTCGGGAAAGCGGCGCATCGGATCCCAAGGGTGATGGTCGTGCACGGCATTTCCAGCACGCGACGGTGGTGACCATCGATGGCGCCGGGCACTGGGTGCATCACGATCAGCTCGAAACCTTTCTTGGATTGGCGGGGAATTTCATCGACGGATAAGGCGGGGTGTCTAGCTTAATGCTTGCTTGCAGCTGCAGTCGCGGCGGGCATTTGAAGGGCCAGGAACCCGCGCCGACGGCTCGGGCTAGCGCATAATGCGGCGCAAACAAATCAGAAGAGGAACAGCGGATGAAAGCGATCGTGAGTGAGTCTGTGGGTGGGCCGGAGACCTTGGTGTTGCGTGATCTGCCCGCGCCGGTGCCAGGCGTCGGCGAGTTGCTGATTCGGGTGCGTGCCTGCGGCGTCAATTATCCCGATGCGCTGATGCTCGAGGACAAATACCAGTTCCGGCCCGTACGGCCATTTGCGCCGGGTGGCGAAGTCGCCGGGGAAATCATCGCGGTCGGCACCGATGTCACGAATTTCGCGGTGGGGGACCGCGTCATTGCGCTGCTTGGCCATGGCGGGATGGCCGAGCAGGTCGTGGCAAAAGCTGCCAAATGCATCGCGATGCCAGACGGCATGCCTTTCGATGAGGCCGCCGCTTTTATCTTTACCTACGGTACCTCGTATCACGCGTTGAAGCAGCGCGCGGCACTCCAGACCGGCGACACCCTGCTGGTCCTGGGTGCAGCAGGAGGCGTTGGTCTCGCCGCCGTCGAGCTCGGCGTCGCCATGGGTGCGCGGGTCGTCGCCGCCGCCTCGAGTGCGGAAAAAGTTGAACTCGCCAAGGCACACGGAGCGGCCGTCGGAGTGGTTTATCCGCCCGGACCGTTCGACAAGGATGGCACCAAGGCGTTGGCCGAAAGCTTCAAAAACGCCTGCGGCAAGCAGGGCGCGAATGTCATTTATGACGCCGTGGGTGGCGACTACGCAGAGGCGGCCCTGCGCGCCATCGCGTGGGAAGGTCGCTTCCTGGTCGTGGGTTTTCCCGCCGGGATCCCCCGTATCCCGCTGAATCTTGCGCTGCTCAAGGGGTGTCAGATCGTGGGCGTGTTCTGGGGTTCATTCACCGAGCGGAACCCGCTTGAGAATGCGCGCAGTAACCGCGAGCTGATCGATCTTTACACGGCAGGTCGGATCAAACCCCACGTCTCGCGGCGCTTCCCGCTCGCTGAGGCCGGGCAGGCAATCCGCGAACTCGCGGAGCGTCGCGCGCTAGGCAAGGTAGTGGTCATGCTGGATTGACTGTATCGGGTCGCCACCTGGGCGTAGGTCGTGCGCTCAAACGTCGCGCGTGAACTGCGCGACTTGCGCGCGCAGGCGTTCCAGCTCACGGCGTAGGGCGTCGATCTCTTCGAGCAGCTCGAGTGCCAGCGCGAGCCCCGGCAAATCGAGTTCAAGATCACGCTGCAGGCGATGCGCGCGCCGCGCTTGCAAAATAGACTGGGCAGGAAAGCGCCAATCCTCAAGGTTCACGCCCTCTGGCTTGAGGACCCCGAACTCCACAAACGACGCCACCCGCTCAACCGTCACTTCGCAGATTTCACAGACTTCGTGCACCGTATAGGCCGCGTGCCCTTCGAAGTCGAGCATCAACAGTTCATGCGACAACATCGCTTACACTCCCAACGCGGCGCGCGGATTGAATTGGGATTCCTGGGCGAGCGTCGCCAGGAGTTCGCGTTCGCGCGCACTGGGCGTGCGGGGCACCACAATCTGCAGCACCACATACAGATCGCCGGGCGGTTCGCCGGGTAGCCCTTTGCCAGGGAGACGCAGCTTGCGGGCCGCCTGGGAGTTCGGGGGCACGGTCATTTTCACGGTCCCATCCAAGGTCGGAATGGTCACCGCAGCGCCTAAAATGGCTTCCCACGGCGTCACCGGCAAGACCAGGGTCAGATCGCGGCCGTCAATCGTAAACAGGCGATGCGGCGCGTACTCCACGTGCAGAAACAGATCGCCCGGCCGACCACCCCCGCTCCCGGACTGGCCTTGACCTTTGAGTCTGATCTGGTGACCCGCCGGGATCCCTTTCGGAATCGTCACCTTGAGTACCTTGGGTTCCGGCGGGGGACCACTATGGCTCGGTGATGCGGCGAGAGAAATCGTGCGCGTGCCGCCCTGGTGCGCTTCTTCGAGCGTGACCTGCAGCCCGTAATGGATGTCTTCGCCAGGCCATTCTCCTCGGGCATGCCGATTACCCGGTCCGCCGCCACGCCCGAAAATCGCTTCGAAGAAATCGCTGAATTGCTCGGCATTGCCAGGGTCGATACCGGGTCCGCCCCGTGGCTGCCAACCTGGCGGCGGCGTGAACTCTTCGTTGTTCCGGCCACCATGGCGGCGCACCTCATCGTATTCGGCGCGGCGTGCCGGGTCTTTCAGCGCCTCATAGGCTTCGCCGAGTTGCTTGAACTTCTCCTCAGCATTCGCCTCTTTGCTGACGTCTGGATGAAACTTCCGCGCGAGTCGCCGATACGCCTTCTTGATTTCGCTTGGCGTAGCCTCAGGGCTGACTCCCATCACTTCGTAGTAGTCGACGAACTGCATGACTGGATCCTAAGCAGGTCTCTGTCGAGACCGTTTAACGTTGATCATCTCGCGTGTCCGCGCGAACGGGGCTCCGGCGCCGCGCGCTGCGCCCATGCATACAAGATGGTGACACCGCTGACCAAAAGCAAGCGTGGGAGCGGCGCTAATGCCGGAGAATTCTTCGACCGAGCCGCGTTTGAACGATCAGATTTCGGCATGCTGCCGCCCACCGGCAGACCCACACAGGACCCACACAGGAAGCTTGGAGTGGTCAGCACCCAGGTCGTTTCACTGCCCAGTCACAAACTGGGCATCTAGGCTGCTCGCCCCTTTCATGAATACGCTATGCTGCGCGGCCCTGCACCAACACGAGCCGCCATGGGCACTGTCAACCCGCCTAATCTGACGGCCGATCCGCTGGTCACTTTGCAAGGCGTGTCCTTCCTTCGAGGTTCAAGGGTGATCTTCAACCAGATCGATGTTGTGATCCCACGCGGCAAAATCACGGCGATACTGGGGCCAAGCGGCGGCGGCAAAACCACCTTGCTACGGCTGATTGGCGGGCAACTGGCGCCCACTCAGGGGCGTGTCACCGTGTTCGGCCAAGATGTCCAGGCACTGTCGACGACCGATCTCTATCACCTGCGCAAGCGCATCGGCATGCTGTTTCAGAGCGGCGCATTGTTGACCGATCTCGATGTGTTCGAGAACGTGGCATTTCCACTGCGGGAACATGCCGTGCTGCCGGAATCGATGATCCGCACAATTGTGCTGATGAAGCTCGAAGTGGTGGGCTTGCGCAATGCGCGACATCTCTACCCCCGCGAACTGTCGGGGGGCATGGCTCGCAGAGTCGCACTGGCGCGCGCGATTGCACTCGATCCGCTGATGGTCATGTACGATGAGCCGTTCGCGGGCCAGGATCCAATCTCACTGGGAATCCTGGTGCGCCTGATCCGCCAGTTGAATCAGGCGCTCAAGCTGACCAGCGTGATCGTCTCCCACGATGTAATCGAAACCGCGAGCATCGCCGATCACATGGTCTTGATTGCCGATGGACGGGTCGTCACCCAGGGCCCTCCCCGCGTATTGCAGGACTCCCGCGACCCGGCAGTCGCCCAATTCATGGGCGGCAAACCCGATGGTCCAATGCCCTTTCACTACTCGGGGCCAGCGTATCTCGAGGATCTCCTGAGCGAGCATCCTACATGAGCGAACTTCTCGCGCGCCTGGGGCGTAGCAGTCTGGATGCCTTCGAGCGTCTGGGCCGCGCCAATCTCTTCTTAATGCAAGTCGGCGCGCGGCTCGGGTTTGCGCTCGCGCGTCCAGCACTCGTGGTGATCCAGCTCTGGTCGGTGGGCGTGCAGTCGCTGCTCATCATCACGGTGGCCGGCATGTTCGTCGGCATGGTACTGGGGCTGCAGGGCTACAACACGCTGGTCACCTTCGGCACTGAAGAATCGCTTGGCGCCGTGGTTGCCCTGTCACTGATCCGCGAACTCGGGCCGGTGCTGACCGCGCTACTCTTTGCGGGCCGCGCTGGATCGGCGCTGACCGCCGAAATTGGCCTGATGAAAGCGACCGAACAACTGGCGGCGCTCGAAATGATGGGGGTCGATCCGTTGCGCCGCATCGTGGTACCACGGTTTATTGCCGGCCTCTTCGCGATGCCGTTGCTGGCGATGATCTTTACCGCCATCGGCATCCTCGGCGGCTATTTTTGCGGGGTGGGGCTGCTTGGTGTCGACACGGGTGCATTCTGGTCGCAGATGCAGTTGCATATCGACTTGGTCGAAGATGTTGGGCAGGGCGTGCTGATCAAGAGCGTGGTCTTTGGTGCGGTGGTAACCTGGATCGCGTTATTTGAAGGCTATGATGCGGTGCCAACGTCCGAAGGCGTGAGTCAGGCGACGACCCGCACGGTGGTAAATGCCTCGCTGGCCGTGCTCGCACTCGATTTCATACTGACCGGACTCATGTTCCATTAAGGTTCCCTGGGAAACACTATGAAAATTACGCGCTCCATGGAAATCGGCGTTGGTTTGTTCGTGAGTCTCGGGCTTGCTGCGTTGCTGATGCTGGCTTTCAAGGTCGCCAACGTGAGCACGCTGGGTACAACCAAAGGGTATCTCGTGAGCGCACGCTTCGATAACGTAGGAGGTCTGCAAGTTCGCTCGCAGGTCAAGATGGGCGGGGTGCTGATCGGACGGGTGACGCATATCGATTATGATGTCGAGCATTTCCGGGCGGTGGTTGAGATGCGCTTTGACCCGCGTTTTGCGCGGATCCCGCGCGATACCGCCGCTAGCATCTATACCGCAGGTCTGCTCGGCGAACAGTATGTGAACCTCGACCCGGGCGGCGAAGAAGTATTTCTCGGTGACGGCGGCGAGATCGAGATGACGCAATCCGCGGTGATCCTGGAGCGCACGTTGCAAGAGTTGCTGTATTCAAAAACCATACAAGGTGAACCCAAGACGCCATGAATAGATCGTTTTCCCCCAGGCCACGCGCGCACTCCGAATGGCGCCCCGTGGTGCTCTCATTGCTGCTGATTTTTAGTTGGTCAGGCGCGCGCGCGACGGCCGCTGAACCCCCCGCGCAGGCGTTGGTGCGTTCCACGGCAGAATCCTTTCTGGAGCGGTTACGGGCGGATGCCGCGCAGAATGCCGCCGATCCGGGTCACTTGCTTGCAAGCGCCGAATCCATGGTGCTGCCCCACTTTGATTTCGACTTGATGTCACAACGCGCGCTCGGGCGCTACTGGCGGGATTTCTTGCCCGAACAGCGCGCGCGCTTTGTGCAGGAATTCCGCAAATTGATGCTGCGCACCTATGCCAATACCCTGAACGACTATCGGGATGCCGAGATCGCCTATCTGCCCTCCCGGCAGCTCGCGCCGGAAGCCATGCGCGTGCGCACGGAAGTCGCGCGGCCTAACGGCGGACCTATCAATATCGATTACGAGGTTCGGCAACAGGCCGAGGGCTGGAAAATCTGCGATGTCGCGTTAAACGGGGTGAGCCTGATCATCAGCTATCGTGCTGGTTTTGCTAAAGACATCGGGACGTTAGGTGTGGAAGGCATCATCGCGCAGCTGGCCGAGCGCAATCAGACGCCGTTGTAGCGCGCGGGGAGCACGCGATGAAATCATTTATTCAGCACATCCTCGTTCCTGTTGATGGTTCCGAGGGCGCGGCGCGCGCGACGATCTATGGGGGCAACCTTGCCCGCTGCACTGGCGCCCTGGTCACGTTGCTCCGGGTACACAGTCCAGAGATCTATCCTTTGAATGTCATCGGCGAGATTCCGCCGCTGGCGGACCGCGAATATCTTGAACAGATGACTGATCTGATGAACGATCCGGCGCAGGATGCAGCCTTCTCATCTGCCGACAAAAATCTCGGTGACCTGCCGTTCCGCGCAGAGCGCGTCATCGTCTGGGGACAGGCCGCGCGCGAGATCTGCGAATACGCACGGACTCACGGTCTCGATCAAATCGTGATCGGTTCACGCGGCCGATCAGCGTTCTCGGCGTTGCTCCTCGGCAGCACGAGCTCGCAGGTGCTCCATCACGCGCCATGTCCAGTCACCGTGGTGCATTGAGCATACGGACGGTTAGGGGGGACGTGAAGGTTTGCAGGGTGCGCCGGACTAGCGGGCCTTGTGGGAGCCGACAATCCGTATCGAGTGCTCCAGGATACCGTTAATCGCGAGCGTCGCGAACTCGCGTTTACCATCGTGACGGTACACAAACGGTCGCATGTATTTGGCGCGGTCGGCGAGATCGACGGCGGCTGCTTCATTGTCAAATTCGGCCAACTCAATGAGTTGACCGTCAGTGAGCCGCAATACCTTGTATTTGTCCATAGACTCGATCTCAATTTTTTTTGCCGCCCATAGATAACGGGTAGGCTAGGCTTTTTTTGGGGACCGGGGGTTGGCGCGCAAGAGTCTACCCCTCGCCTTCCGCTCAGGATAGGCTCGATTTCTTCGTGAGAATAAATTGCCACCCATGGTGGCGATCGGACGTTTCCTACTTATCAACAGAAATCAGGGGCATACCACGATTTCGTGAGGTCCCTGCTCAAGATATTGTCACCCGTCGATTTTTTTCGAGAAGCACTCAGGCGCCGGCATCGGCGCCTGAGTTCACGTGATACGCCTCAGGGCGCGCGAATGATTCGATTCTGGGGACCGGGTGCCACCACGCCCTGCACCAGAAAGTAGGCTTCCAAGGCATCCAGATCCACCGCGCCACCCAGTCGGCTGAGACCGGAGGTCAGTACGTACAGCTGATCCCCGCCATCAGCCATGAAGCTGTTCACGGTCACGCGGTAACTGCTGACGGGATTCAAGGCCACGCCAGCGAACTTAATGGTGCTGGCGTCGACCTTGGCGCACGCGCCCCCAAGCGCATTCCAGGTGTAGGTAAATCCGTTTGAGACTTGCAGGATACGGTTGAACGGCTGCCCTGCCGGCGGAGCACCCACGGGGTAGCCGAGGGTGCAGCCGGTAAACTGCTGTTCGAGCAACGTGTCGATCTGTGCACCCGTCAAAGTCATCGTGACCAGGCTGTTACCAAAAGGCTGCACGGTGAAGGCTTCGCCATAGGTCACCTTGCCGTCGCCCTCGGCGGCCGCACTGGCCGGGAAGGTGAGATTCGCGCGGATGCCACCCGGATTCATGAAGGCGATC
>JAYTEX010000042.1:0-16626 GCA_043734785.1 Pseudomonadota bacterium
CGGTCCCAAGGGTATGGCTGTTCGCCATTTAAAGTGGTACGCGAGCTGGGTTTAGAACGTCGTGAGACAGTTCGGTCCCTATCTGCCGTGGGCGTTGGAGACTTGAAGGGAGCTGCTCCTAGTACGAGAGGACCGGAGTGGACGCACCTCTGGTGTTCCGGTTGTCACGCCAGTGGCATTGCCGGGTAGCTATGTGCGGACGGGATAACCGCTGAAAGCATCTAAGCGGGAAGCCTCCCCTGAGATTAGGTCTCCCTGGACCTTTAAGGTCCCTGAAGGGCCCTTGTAGACTACGAGGTTGATAGGCCGGGTGTGGAAGTCCAGTAATGGATGTAGCTTACCGGTATCTAATTGCCCGTGCGGCTTGACCATATAACACTTAAGCGTTTTAAGATGACGTGTGCCGAATGGCACTTTCAGCCTATCATTTACTCAATAACGTTTTCAGAACCAGCCGATAAGGCTAGTTCACACCGGTTTGCCTGGTGACAATAGCGAGCGGGAACCACCTGATCCCATTTCGAACTCAGAAGTGAAACTGCTCAGCGCCGATGATAGTGTGGCAGTAGCCATGTGAAAGTAGGTCATCGCCAGGCATCAAACGATGCACCCCGGCAGTAATTGCCGGGGTTACTCCTCCCTCTTATAAGTAAATCCCGTTAAGAAACTTGATATGCTCCTTGAAGTGTAGGCGGCCTCTCGCACGCGACTTAGATGTTCGAGAGCTCAGTACGAAATTAGACGCGGATAGCGGCGCGCGCTAGAGTGCGCTTTCAGTTCCAGAGCCCGACTCGTCGCTGTGCGTTAAGTAGGTAACGCATGGTCCGTTTGTGTTTTTCGGTAAGGTTCATGGCGGTATCAACCCATTGCGTGACGGATGCCAGCAGTGAGCCGTAAGTAATATTCGCAAGTTGGGCTTTCCGTTCCTCCATCAACGCGATGGGCGCGGATGCCGTAAGCGATCTTACAAAATCGCGTGCCGTTCCCGCTGGGACCAAAAAATCAACGACCCCTATCTCGTGTAAAAATTCAGCACTGTAACGGTTCGCGCTAGAAACTAGTCGTTCGGCGACGGGTTGATCGGTTCTGGCAGCTAGCAGCGGCAATGCTCCCATCCCCGGGAACAACCCAAATAAGGATTCCGGAAACCCGAAGTGTGTCCCACACTCTGCCACTATTATGTGACATGACAAGGCCGCTTCGAAACCACCGCCCTGGGCTTCGCCTTCGATCATGGCGATCGTCGTAAGGTCATGCTTTCCGTAACCTGTAATATTGGCCCAGACCTCTTGTATTGCGGCCGTTCCGTAATCAATAAGTCGATTATGGTCACGGGCGTTGATGAGCCTTAAAAATAGTTCCAGGTCGCCCCCTAGCGAGAAGACTTTGTTGATGTGCGACGCGACTATTTTATAACGCGCTGCACCAATTGTTCCTTCCCGAATCTTCGCCGACAAAGAGTCCAACTCAACTAATAGCTGCGTCGAAACATGTTTCGGTGCAAACGACGCCAACTGCACCCAGATAGCAGCATTAGTCTGGTCAAATTCGATGTTCAGAACCGGCGAAGGCCAATAAACCCGTGGTTTGATTAATGGCTTTTCCTGATATTGGGGCGCTTGGCGTATCGCACTCGCTACACTGGTCATTTCAAACCTCCGGTTACCTGTGCGTCTGTCGTTAGCTTCACAGTCGGTTGGGCGCTGTCGCGTGGCTCCTAATCGATTAAGCTCGATGCTTGTCTCGAATTCGGCAGAAGATTCCTTCGGTTCGAATCGGTTCGACCGAAATTACTGTATCCGCGTAATCTCTCAGAATCACCCGAATCAATTAATTCAAACCGCACCCTTGAGATAAGATATTTGCTACCGACCGGTAGGGCGAATTAGCACAGCAAAAAATACCCTGGGTCGGGCGAGGACCAGGGTATGGACCATAAAGCTACAGGAGCCTTGCAGTGTTTCCTTAGAATCTCTGCAGTTGGGGTACCCCGAGCGAACCTCGGAGAATGGCGGTCGAGGACAGCTTCCACCGGTGCTGTCAGCCGACTTAGTAGTTTCTAGGTAGTTTTGTAATTACGCAGGTATTTCGGTAGTAATACAGTGAAAGTATGCAGATACTTCATATTATGTATGAGTTACCGAACCCATCCCGACTGAACGTAGCGGAGAAAGACGCGCTGCTTTTCGAGCAGCTGCAGCACCTACCTCATTTGATTGCACTGGTGCAGGCCCTAAGCGCGCGCGTGTGCGATCTGGAAGATCGGTTGCACACAAGGGCAATCACCACTCCAATAAGCCGCCTTCGTCGGCCGGGTTGGCCAAGGAGCCCAAATCACGGCGCCCATCCTGCGGGCGCCAACTGGACGGGCATGCGGGAACCCCGCTTAAGCTCGTGGCCAACCAAGGGGTGATGAGCACCGGCTGCCTGAGCACTGCGAGGACTGCGGTGCGCACTTTGAGACACACGCCTAGGTCGTGTTCGAGGAGCGGCGCCAGGTGTTCGATCTGATCAAGACAGTGCTGCACGTGACCGAGCACCGCGGATATGAAGCGCGGTGCCGGTGTGGTCAATGCCATCGTAGTGGCTTTGCGGACAACTTCTCGGTGCCGTTGCAATACGGCCCGGTGCTCAAGAGCACGCTGGTCTATCTGACGCAACAACCACTGCTGCCGATTGAGCGCACGGCGCAAATCCTTTGCTGCCGGTTTGGCGTAAAGCTCTCGGTGGGGAGCGTGCAGTCGAGCGTTGCCCAAGCCGCCCAGCCGCTGGCACCCTGTGTCGAGCGCATTGCGCTGGCTGCATACGGCGGGCACGCCCCTGCTCACCTAGTATGGCGCGCATCACAAGCGCGGCCAGGTCGCGACGGACGATCTGGGCAGCTTGCCGGTATTCGAGGGCGCCGCCGTGCATAACGGCTGGGCCTCCGCGCGACTATGGTTGCACCCATGCGTGGTGTAATGCCCATCATCTGCGCGAACTCATCTACCTGGAGCAAACCGCCATTGCGCGCCCGAATCCAGCCGACACAGCGTGGCCGTATCAAGCAATCCCCTGCGGTCAATCTTCTCCTCTGCCTGCGTCAGCACGCCGACGCTGTCCTGCGCTTTCTTACCGACTCGCGTGTACCCATCGACAATAACCCGACCGAATGCGATATTCGTATGTCAAACCTCAAGCAAAAAGCCTCCGGGTCTTTCCGTACCGTCACCGGTGCCGAATCCTTAAGCATTATCCGCGCCCACCTCGCTACGCTGCGCAAACAGGGCCGTGATGTCTTCCATGCCCGCACGCTCGCCTTTCAAGGTCAAGCACCCGATTCTCTGCCTTCCGAGTACGCTGAATAGTTACGTAAGTTTAATGATGAACGAACAAGAGATTTATGCTCGAGTCTGCAGAGTAATCGCAGACACGCTCGAGATTGGAGAAATAGAGCTCTCCGAAAGCACTCGGGTCAAAGAAGACCTTGGCGCCGATTCCATGCAGGTGGTGACTATCATCATCGCCCTTGATGATGAGTTTGACACTGAATTTAATCTGGCTGAACTCCCGAACGAACCCATCACGCTCAAATGGATAGCTGATTTTGTCGAACGTACCATCGCGCACAAGCAGTGAAATCCGCGAACGCTGAGGTGACTAAAGCACGTGTTTTCGTGACTGGACTAGGAGCTGTGTCTTGCTTTGGGTGTGGTGTGGAAGCTTTCTGGCAGGGTTGCAAGACTGGCGCTAGCAGGGTCGAACCTGTACCTGAAAACTGGTCGCTATATTACGATGCCACCAGCCTTGTATGGTCTCCTCTGCCCCAAATTGATTTCGCGGCATTAGGCTTTTCGCGAGCTGATCGACTGACGATGAGTATGCCCTCGTTGCTCGCAGTGGCCGCTAGTAAGGAAGCCATGACTCAGGCGCAGGCCCTCGGTTGGTTGCCAGTGTCCGGCACTCACACGCACATTCGCGCCGCGGTCTATCTCGGTACTGGATTCGGCGGCGCCCAGGCTCCCTTCGATAATTATCGGGCGCACCTCCTAGGTGGAATGAAATCCCGCTTCGAGAAGCTTCGAGAAGACTTTCCGGGCGATCTTCAGGTTCAAGAGCATCTCTCGGCACTTAAAGCCCACCCCAGGGTTAATCCGTTAGTGATATGCCAAACGATGCCCAACGCTGCGAGCGCGACCGTTGGCATTTATTACGGGATAAAGGGTCCGAACGATACTGTCTGTTATGCGTGTGCATCAGGAACCGTCGCAATTGGTCGCGCCTTCCAGGCGATCCAGCGTGGCGAACTAGATTTCGCCATCGCCGGCGGCGTAGAACATCTAAACGATAGAGCGGGTGGCGTATTCATGGGTTTTGACCGACTCCAAACATTGGCAAAACCCCATACAGCCGTCGGTTTAGAAAATCGACCTTTTGACGTCGAACGTTCTGGGTTCTTGTTCAGCGAAGGCGGGGCCGCTGCGCTTGTCCTGGAATCTGAAGCCTCGGCCAAGAGCCGAGGGGTGAAACTGCTCGCAGAAATCAAAGGTTTCGCCCTGACTTCCGATGCGCTATCGATGGTCGCGATGTCGGAAGAAAACAGCAGCATCCCCGCGATGTTCGAACAGGTATTGAGATCGGCTGATATCCAGGCGGGAGATATCGGTTACATCAACGCGCATGGGACCGCCACGAAACTAAACGATTTGGTCGAGAGCAGGTTGATCAAACAGCATTTCGGAGTTAGGCCAAAGGTGAACAGCACTAAATCAATTCTCGGCCATACCATCGGTGCAAGCGGAGCATTCGAGGCCATTGCAACCGTGAAAAGCCTGCAAGAACAGACAGTTCATATCTCGCGTAATCTAAGAAACCCCATCGCCGATCTGAATTTCTGTACTGAAACATCTCATCACAACTTCGAATTCGCCCTTTCTCAAAGCTTTGGTTTCGGTGGCCACAACGCCGGGCTGATATTTAGCCATATTTCCGAGTAGCCACTAATTGGTATAGTCGCCAGTATCCAATGGCCGGGACGGAGGTGGAACCCCATGAACGTCAAGATGGTCATTGAATCTCTTAAGGGTATCTCTAAAAATTCCCTCTCAACCACCCGCCTAGCGATCGATTCCAGGGCGGAGTATGGAGATAATATCAATCATTTTGCTCTATCCAATGTAAGGCGATGCGTAAAACAAGCTCCCCAAGTTTCTTTGCTGTCCAATCGCGCACGGTCAAATTAACGGCGATGGGTGATCCTTTGGTGACGCTAGACGCGCAGACTGATGGGGAAGCCTTTCGGTGTGATTTAGCACGGGTGCATGAGAAGGCAACGAAGCGCACGGCGAGAGCGAAACCGATCGATGTGGTGCTGATGTTCAAGCTGCTGGTGCAGCAGCAGCGGTATCACCTGGCTGACGACGAAATTGAATACCCAGTGCGCGAGCGGCTGTCGTTGATGCGCTTTTTGGGTCTTCAGTTGGAAGACCGGCCGCCGGATGCGAAGACGGCGAGGTTGGTCGAAGCACCTCGGCAGCGCCACAGTCGCGAAGAGAACATCCAGATTAAGGCGGGCACCCCGCCGGCGGACTGGCCGGGAAAGAAGCAGCGGCCAAAAAATTGCGGCGCGCTGGACGAAGAAGCATCAGCCGACCCACGACGGTGACAAGCATCACGTTACCGCGATAGCGGTGCCCTTATGAATGAACCCCTGTTGCCATCTCTCGAAAACCTATCGCGCAGTCTAAGTGTTGGTGCAGCGGAAGCGTCTGTTATTGAACCCCACAAGAATCAAATTCCAATCATTCCGGTCGCGCTACATTCTCCCAGCACGACGCGACTGCGGAATGGTGACATTGAGCCTAGAACGGCAGCTGACCGCTGCACGGCGTGAGAAAGCGGATGGCTAAGTTGGATTTGTGCTGGAAATAAACTACTCCTGGTGGGTGAGCCGCGCTAGGGCATGCGCAGCGGACCCCATTGTGCGCACGGCGGCGCTGCACCTTGTCGGCATAGCTCACAATTCCGACTCAAAGCGCCTTTCCCTACACCCAATGGGTCAGAGCTCACACGCTGTTCGACTGCCGTTTCGAGGTTGAAAGGCTTTCCCCCCGATAATGGACTCCCCCTCGAAATCACAGACTTCATCTAGCGATGCGCTAAGCGGGCCGGGCCACCTCGATACTGCGGTTTCGGACCGGGCAAAGTTTCCACGACCGCAAATCAGCTCCGTGGAAAAAAACCCCGATTCATTAGGGGAACTCGCCCAGGCGAAAATTAGATTCGGAATGAATGTTGCGTTTATCCTGCTCGGACTAATCGCATATCGCCACGATCCATCAATCGGCCTGGCTTGGGTATGGGCGACATTCAGCGTGTGCGTACTCTCTGCGCTCTCGCTCTATGTTTGGGCGCGGATGTTAGGGCACACACTCCGCGATCCGCGCTGGCAGGTAGGCCAACGTGTCGCCAGCATTCTCACCGATAACCTCGCCGTTACATGGTTGCTCTTTTTCGGAGGGCAGGCCCTCGCTGGCACATACGGGGTGTATCTGTGGATAACGATTGGATACGGGATGCGTTTCGGTCTTCCGTATCTATACGGGAATCTAGCTGCGTCGGTGGTTGGTTACACGTTAGTGACCCAGTTTTCTCCGTTTTGGAAAGCAAATCCATCGCTTTCTATCGGGCTTGGCATCGCCCTCGTAGTGGTGCCCGTTTATGCCGCGTTCCTGATAGAACGGCTGCGCGCCGCAGTGGCCGATGCACGACGTGCGTATGCTGCAAAAAGTGATTTCGTAGCAAACATGAGCCACGAATTACGTACGCCACTGCACGGTATTATCTCCGTAGTAGACTTGATGGGTCGCACTGAAACATCGATTCAACAGAAGGAAATGATTCGGATCATTTCCGTTTCCTCGAACACGTTACTGGATCTCATTAATCGAATTCTCGACATTAGCAAATTCGAAGACGGGACATTCGCTATTCAGCGCGAACAGATGAACCTGCACGGGGTGATCAACGACACTCTGACCATTCTCTGGCCGCAGGCACGTGCCAAGGGACTTGTGCTGGCTTTCTTCATTGATTCGACAGTCGAGTCAAATGTGATCGGCTCCCCGCGCCAACTCCAGGAAGTGCTGATCAACCTAATCGGAAACGCAGTCAAATTCACTGACGAAGGTGTTGTACGATTAAACGTTAACAGTCGCCACGCTACAGGAGACCGAGTTGGCGTGCATTTCGAGATCGTTGATACCGGCCCTGGGTTGGCCAAAGAACATCTTGAGAAGATATTCAACCCGTTCTATCAGGCTGATGACAGCGTAACCCGCAAACATAGCGGCACGGGGCTAGGCACCGCGATCGCCCGCGAGCTCGTGCGCCTTATGAATGGTCGCATTTCCGTAGAGTCGAAGCTTGGGATAGGCACCACATTTCATATCGACATTTCTTTCGAGCGTCAAAGCATGGTGCCCAACTTTGCCAGACTTTATCCCGTCGATGTCGCGATATTGGCCGGTAGGGATGCTATTGCAATCCTTGAAAAGGAGCTTTCAGTGTTTGGCGTCAAGAGCATCGGCATCGCCGCCGAATGCCTGCACAAAGCGGCACCTCTGCCTTCACCCCCGTGCGCGATTATGGTCGATTTGAATGCCGATCTGGATATTACCGCTGAGCAAGTAAGAGAGACGCTCTGTCGTAATGCCCAGAAAGTTCTGATACCGGTGTGCGCGATTGGCCAAGGATCGGCGCGCCAGCGAGCAATCGACCTGGGCTATAACAGTTTTCTCACCTTTACCGAACCTTCCCAGGGTATTGAGCGACTCCTCAGCATGGCGACCACATTGCGCAGGGACTATGTCTCACCGATCGTGGTCAGTGAAAGCGACCATAAGATCAGAGTCTTAGTTGCTGAGGACAATCTGACTAACCAGACAATAGCGCGCTTGGCGCTTTCCGAAGGAGGTTTTGATTGCACTATCGTCGCAGATGGAGAAGAAGCATTGCACGAGCTGACTGAGGGTTCTTATGAAATTGCGCTGATTGATATGCACATGCCGGTGATGGATGGTATGGAAGTGGCGCGGCTTTACAATTTTTCCGTTACAGATCCCGCCCAGAGAATCCCCTTAATCATGGTCACCGCCGATAGTCGCCCGGAAGCGGCAGCGGATGCAGAATTGGCGGGGATTACTCGCTTCCTGACCAAGCCATTAAAACCATCAGCGATGATCAAGGCGATCAACAGTGTCTTGAAGGAGAAAGGAGAGGAAGCGCTTTCTCCTTCAAAATTCCGTGCATCCGATACGAGTATTGCTCCGAGTAACACCGAGACCGCGCTGCTCGATGAAGAGACCGTTTTCGAATTGCTGAGTTACATGGAAGACGAAGATCGCAGGCAGTTTTTCACGGAGTTTGCAGAAGATGCAAGAAGCTACGTCGGCACCTTGGACCACACAAAATCGGCACGCGAATTCGATAAAATCCGCAACGCTATGCATGCGCTGTGCGGCGCTGCGAGGACGGTCGGTGCCATCAAGCTAGCTGCTTACGCGCGCCGTATAGAATTTGTGCCAAGCTCGGATATCGCGAATTCCCATGTCAAAATGCAGTCGGAATTGAGTATGCTCGTCGCTGAATCGGAACGAGCGCTGCGGAAGGTTGCAGACATAGACTAACCTTTGTAACAACCCAGTATCGCATCGACAAGGATTCTGCAACACGGCACAGGCCCTCAGCAAGGAACGGGTTAACGGGGATTTTGAATGGCTCGATTTAGGAACTGAACGAGCTGTCTCACGTCGCGGTGTATTTGGCTGCCGCCGTGGTCTGCGTCGCCGCGATGAAACGCGTCGGTTACGCCGCAGTGCTTGGTTATCTGCTTGCTGGCGCGGCGATTGGACCATGGGGTCTCGGAATGATCGACGACATCAATCCCGTTCGGCACTTATCTGAGTTCGGCGTGGTGTTACTGCTGATGGCGAGTCACACGTGTCGCGACGCGGTGCTGGTTGATGCGACGGCGTCGATGGTTCTCGTGTATTCGATTGACGCGATCGTTAGCCTGTTGATTTTGGGTTGGGTCATCGCAAGCGCGCCAGTCATGGTTTCATGGCGGCGATGAGCACGCGGGCCACTACCGACAGTTACCCGCAGACGGTCTGCGGGCTAAGTTCAGAGATGGAGAGGAAGCGCATGGCGTATTGTGACGGTTTATTGGAGAGCATCGGAAATACTCCGTTGATTAAGCTCCGCAAAGCATCGGAAATCACCGGCTGTACGATACTCGGCAAGGCCGAGTTCCTCAATCCAGGTGGTTCGGTAAAGGATCGCGCAGCGCTCTGGATCATTCAGGATGCTGAACGACGCGGGTTGTTGCGAAAGGGTGGGTTGATCGTGGAGGGCACTGCGGGCAATACCGGCATCGGCCTCGCCTTGGTTGGCAATGCGTGCGGTTATCGCACGCTTATTGTCATTCCGAATTCACAGAGCCAGGAAAAGAAGGATATGTTGCGACTCTGCGGCGCCCAGCTCATGGAAGTACCGCCGTTGCCCTATAAAGATCCTGGAAACTACGTACGAGTGTCGGAAAGGGTGGCGCTCGAATTGGCCGCCCAGGAACCAGCGGGCGTGCTGTGGGCGAATCAATGGGACAATCTTGCGAATCGGCAAGCCCATATTCAAGGCACGGGCCCCGAGATTTGGGCACAGACTGACGGGCGAGTGGATGGATTCGTGTGCGCGATCGGCACAGGAGGCTCGCTTGCCGGCATTGCCTTCTATCTCAAGCAGCAACGCCCGTCGATCGTGACAGCGGTAGCGGACCCGCCAGGTGCGGCGATGTTTAGCTATTTCACTACTGGCGAACTTAAAGCGGAAGGTAGTTCGATCACTGAAGGGATTGGCCTAGGTCGTGTCACCCGGAATATCGAAGGTGCGTTGGTCGATCGTGCATACCAAATTCCAGACGAAGAGTCGGTTCAGATCGTATTTGATCTGCTGCAGGAGGAAGGATTGTGTGTCGGGGGCTCAGCCGGCGTGAACGTCGCCGGAGCGATTAGACTCGCGCGCGATCTCGGGCCAGGACACACGGTGGTTACGCTGCTCTGCGACAGCGGCACGCGCTACCAATCCAAGCTCTTCAATCCGGAGTTTCTGCGCACCAAAAACCTGCCGATACCGAGTTGGTTATAGTGCGCGAGGCGAGTCCGACCCGAGCCGCCGTCGCTGGTTTCCGAATGCAACTGGCGCTTGGGCGCACGGACGCTCATGCCATGCTTACGCGGTATCCTGCACGCGGATAATGGACGGCAACTTCTCCCACTTGCGGATCCTCGCGTAGCACGGTGATCGTCTGCGCAGACAATTGAACCAATCGGCCAACGGTATACTCCTTGCCATAATCATCGGCGGTTATCCTGACAGTCGCACCGGCTTTTAGCTCGGGATCGGCAATGCATCCACCATGCACATCCTGTGGGGTCGCGGCTTTCGCGATTGCCAAAGCCTCTGCTGCAGACAATGGCAGCATGTTGTCAGCGGCAAATTCTTCGATCCGCGCGAACCAGGCCGCGAGTCCGGGGCGGGCGCGGACTTCTTCGAACAAGCTTGGGCTGTTTTTCAGGAACCAGACGCAGTGATAGCAAGCTGCGTCCGCCAGCGAGAAATTTTCGCCGAGCAGGTACGAAGACACGCGTAGCTGGGTGTCGAGACGGTCGAGCGATTGCAGGGTTTGTGTCAGTGAATAGGGCGCTGCGGCTTCCAGAGTGGCCTGACCGAATCCGCTTGACATCGCGGCGCGATCAACAAGGAACTCCGGCGGTAGCGCGGGCAGTAGGTCTACCAGCACCGGCGGCACCGCCTGCATGAACAGACGATGGTCGGCCCAATCCTCGATCAGCGCCATGCTCCCGACTGACGCGCAGGGGATGCACGGCGGGGTGGGAAACAGCCGCTCGATGACGCGCGCGATCAGCGCGGTATCGCAATAGATGTCCGCGGCGATCTGGAGCACTGGGATGCGTCGATAGCCACCGGTCAGCGGGGTGAGCTCGGGTTTGGGTGCCATCAAGGGTTGTTCGACACCCCGCCAGGCCAAGCCTTTGTACGCAAAAATCCGCCTGATTTTCTCCGAAAACGGCGACAGCGCGTAATGATGCAGAATAATCTCAGCCATGTTTAGGTTCCTTCTAACAAGTCCATACGCCGCCTTGATTCGTTCGGTAGCCGAGGCTGGTATACACCGCGTCGATCAAGGACTGGCCCCGCGGGTTAACCAGCAGGCCGGTACCCATGCGATTCATCGAGTAGCCAAAGCTCATGCGACATTCCGGATCGGCGAAGCCGATCGAGCCCCCCGCGCCAACATGCCCGAAGGCGGCTTCGGTCAGCAGCAAAGATGAATCGACAACCTTGGGCAAGCGCCGATTATCCGTGGCTTTCATGAAGCCCAGCGCAAAGCGCGCGGGAATCATTAACGTCGCGTCCTCGTGAGTGGCGGCGGAGACGCGACTCATCCGGGTTAGCGTGTCCGCGCCGACCAAGCGCACGCCGTTGAGGGTTCCCCCGTTGGCGAGTGGCGCATAAAGACCGGCCAGCGCGCGGGCGTTCGCCATGCCATTCGCCGAGCCCACCTCCGCCGCACGGCAGGCCCGTGTGTTGGGTTCAAAGGTCGCGAAATCGCGCATGAACAGGGCGGTCGGGGTGTCCTTGGTATTAAGCGCGGTCTGGATAAACTTGGTCTCTATCCAGGTTTGATCGGGCTCGGCGAGAATCATCGGTGCTACTTGTGTCTCCAGCGCTTCGGGAAGTCCGATCCAGAAATCTAGACCGAGCGGCTTCGCCACTTCATTGGCGAAGAACTCACCGAGACGTCGTTTGCCGGCGCGATGAATGAGTTCTCCCACGGTCCACGCCATGGTGATCCCGTGGTAGCCTTGGCGGGTCCCCGGTACCCAGAACGCCGGTTCATCGGCGACCCGTTTGACCATCGCGTGATAGTCCCAGAACGCACCCGGCAGCACCGGGTCACGCACGTGCGGAACCCCAGCGGTGTGATCGAGGGTCATCGCCACTCTCGCGTCTTCTTTGCCGCCGGCGCCGAATTCCGGCCAGTAACGCGTGACCAGCGCGTCCAGATCGAGCAGCCCGCGATCAACCAGCATGTGTGCGCAGATTGCCATCGCACCTTTGGTCGAGGAGAACACCATGCTGATGGTATCGCGAGTCCAGGGCGCACCTTCGCGTGCGATGCGTCCACCCCATAAGTCCAGCACGGTCCGACCCTCCAGGGTCAAACAACAGCTGGCCCCCACTTCATCGCGTTGGTCGAAATTCTCCACAAAGGCCGCATAAACGGCGGCAAACTTCGGGTCGTAACTCCCTTCAATACGGCCAGTGGCAGTATCTATCGCTACTTCATTTAGCATTCACGATCTCCAGATTCAGTGCGGTGGCGTGGCAATGCATGAGTCGGCACGCGCTGCGTTGCGTTCGATATGCACGGGATGTGTGCTCGATCCAGCCTCCGAAGCTCAGCCGGATGGCGTTTCATCGAGCAGCGTCGAGGGGCGCTAATTCGGCTCTTCAATCAGCACGAAGGTGGGTTCCATGCCCTGATCGCGAGTGGCTATCAAGGCCTGGTAGGCGGGGGAGGCATACCAGTTCTTCGCCGCTTGTGCGTCGGGGAATTTGGCAATCAGTGCGGTGTCGCCCTGATGTTGACCGGCCAGTACGGCGGCTACCTTGCCGCGCGCGATCGGTACGCCACCAAAGGCGGCCAGGGTCGGGCCGGCGGCCGCGCTATATTCCTGTAGTTTAGCTTGATCTTTAATCTTGACGTGGGCGATCAGATAGGCAGCCATGGGTATCTCCTTTGCATGAGTTTGGACCGAAACGTAGCGCGGAGTCTGACAGACTCTTCTACGCTGGTTAAGGTGTGCCGCTCCTACTCGCAGCCGAGTCCCATACGCCGGGTGTGCGCAAAAGCGGCCCGGGGCCAGTGGTTAGGTTAAATCCGCTGACTGCGTTTGAGCTTTTCTCGAAACTTCTTTTTCGCTTTGACAATTGAGGGTTCTCCTGCAGAATTAAAGTATCGCATTAACTCGCGGCAACTCGCCGCACTTGAGAAGTGAGTAATCGCATGTCCATGAATCCTTTCCGCACCGGTCTGGCAGTGTTCGCGCTGGCCGGCTTTAGCATCCACGCCGCGCTGGCGACTGAGGAAAACGATGGCTTCGATAGCCCGATTGAAGGGGTGCTGCAGCGCGAGGCCGTGAATGGACCACAGCGCGCGATCGCCGAAATGGTCGAGGAAATCTGTCCGAATGGTCGCCAGCGCGGCGTCATACTGAGTCAGGATCTGCAGGACCGCTGTACCGATGTAGTCCGGGCGGTACGCAATACCGGCGATCGCGAAGGAGCCAGGGAGGCCTTACAGAATCTCGCCGCCGAGGAAGTCAACGTTATTGGGACCAGCGAAGTTGACGCATCGGCGGGGCAGGTCGATGCGATCGGGGCGCGACTTTCGAACCTGCGCGCCGGCGGGTCGAGAGTGGCGATTGCGATGCCGGGTTTCGATTCGAATCAAGTGGCGGCCGCCAGTAGGGATGGCTGGCTGTCCGGTGGCGCCGCAGGCGATGCGGCGGGCAGTGCCCTCGGCTTCTTCGTGAATGGCAACTATGCGTTCAACGAGAAAGATCAGACCAGCAACGAGTCGGGCTTCAAGTCCGATACCTACGGGGTGACGGCCGGCCTCGATATGCAGGTCTCAGCACCCTTGCTGCTCGGTGCGGCGTTCACCTATACCTCGGCGGAAGCGGACATTGTCGCCAACGGCGGTACGATGAAAACCGATAGTTACGGCGGCTTCGCTTACGGCACCTATACCTTCGCGGCGGGCGGGTATCTTGATGGGATGGTCGGCTATACCCGCAATGGTCATGACCAAACCCGCAACTTGGCGTACACCTTGGGCACGACGGTTAATCAGACCGCCTTTTCTGATCTCGACAGTCGCGAAGTTGCCGGTAGCTTGAAACTCGGCTTCGATCATGCCAACGGCAATTGGGTGCTGGGACCGTACGCACGGCTGGATGTCGCTGACGTTCAGATCGACGGTTACAACGAACGTATGTCTAACCCAACTGCCGCCGGCTCAGGGTTGGCACTGCAGATTGATGATCAATCCTACACGTCGATCATGACCGCGTTCGGCGCTTCCGCCGGGTACTTGTCTGCGCAGTCGTGGGGAACTTGGTATCCGCAAGTGCTGATCGAATATGTGCATGAATTCGATAACGACGCAGCCAATATCACCGGTCGTTATGTGGATGCGCCGACTTTCAGCTTTTCGATGCCGATTGATAATCCCGATCGAAACTTCGCGCACGTGGGCGTGTCATCGAGTTTCGTGATGAACAGCGGTGTCTCGGCGTTTGCCGCGTATCAAGCCTTGGTGGGATATAAAGATCTCACCACGCACCTGGTCCAGGTCGGTATGCGAGTCGCCTTCTAGCGCCACTAGCGTGAATTGATCCCAGAGGGCCAACATTTAAGTGCGCGCCGCGTTGAATCTGATCGGTTGGTGGGGGTTGACGCTTGGTGCGCTTCTCGCGCCATTGACCGATGCTAGCGCCGAAGCACGCGTGGCTGCCGCGCGCGTGATCGAATTGGAAGGGAAGGTCCTGGCGATCACGGATGCCAATGCGGTACGCAGGCTGGGTGTGGCGCAGGACGTGTATCCAGAGGAGACGATCGTCACCCTCGGTAGGGCACGCGTACTTCTGCGCTTTACCGATAATTCAAAATACGAACTCGGTCCGGCGACACGCCTTCGCATCGATACCTACCGCTATAGCCGCGATCCAGACAGCGACTTCGCGGCGACGCGCGTATTGAAAGGCTTTTTCCGTTTCGTCTCAGGAGAAATATCCAGGCGCCGCCCGCATAGCACGTCAATTGGTGTGCCGGTCGCGACCATCGGCATCCGCGGCACCCATGTGGTTGGCGAGGTCACCGAGACCTCAGCGCGCATCGGTCTATTGGCACCCGAGGATGGCGATCACCCTTCCGCCATCGAGGTGTCGAATCCGTATGGCACAGTCACCATCAACCAGCCCGGCCTGGTGACCGAAATTCCGGACGCTAAAAGCCCACCCTCGCCGCCACGACCGATGGATTTGCACACCATGACGCGAAATCTCCGCGCCGTGCAGACGATGCGCCGGGCAATCGCTCCCAGGATGCCCCCCCGCCTGCCCTGATAGCGTCCGCGCTGCCGCGGGGCACTGTGGCGAGCTTGCTCACGCGCCGAGATAGAATCTGAGCACGCTCAATAGCCCGGCGACTGCCAACACGAGCATCACATTGAGTCGCAGGCGTTGCAGGGCGAAGAAGGCCAATATCGCAATCACCACTGCCCACCAATCGATTCGCCCTTCCCGTAGCAACGTGTGTTCGGCGAAAAACAGCGCCAGGCTTGCAATCACGCCCACCACTGCGGCACTGATGGCCGTGAGGGGGGCGGTGAATTTAAGGTTGCCGCGGGTGGATTCGACCAAGGGCCCACCGCCGAGGATGAACAGAAAGGAGGGCAGAAAGGTGAACCAGGTGGCGACCGCCGCGGCCAGTGCGCCGGACATGAACGGTGATTCTGCAGCCAGCGGACCGCCTTCGTAACCTGCGATAAAGCCGACGAAAGTGACCACCATGATGAGCGGTCCGGGGGTACTCTCGCCGAAGGCCAACCCATCCATCATTTGCGCCGCGCTGAGCCAGCCGTAATGCAACACCGCGCCCTGGTACACATACGGTAGGACTGCGTAAGCACCGCCAAAGGTCAACAGCGCAGCTTTGGAAAAGAACCAGCCGAGTTGCGCATATTGCCCGTGCCAGCCATGCCAGTGAACCAGCAAGCCCATGGGCAACAGCCACAGCAGCACACCGACGATGCAAATAATGGCGAAGGTGCGTGCGCGAAAGCGGGTATGCGGTTGGTCGAGAAGGTGATCATCGCTCAGCGTCGCGGGCGCAGTGGCGAGGAGTTTAGGGTGCGCCGTAGCCGGTGCCAAAAGTGTCGGCACCATAAACGCCCCGATGGCGCCGATCGCCGCTGCCACCGCGACCACCAACGGGAATGGCGCATGCAACACAGAAATCGCGCAGCACGCCGCGACAGCGATCGCCCATAGGCCCCCATTTGTGAGGGTGCGCGCGCCGATACGGAATGCGGCATGCACGACCAGCGCCGTGACCGCGGGTTTGATTCCCGCAAAGACCGCGTTCACGACGGGCACTGTGCCGAAACGCAAATATGTCCACGCGAGCGCGATCAGAATTACGAAGGAGGGCAACACGAACAGCACACCTGCGGCAATCCCGCCGCGGGTGCGATGCATCAGCCAGCCGATATAGGTCGCGAGTTGCTGCCCTTCCGGACCTGGCAGCAGCATGCAATAGTTCAAGGCGTGAAGAAATCGTGCCTCAGAAATCCAGCGCCGCTCCTCCACGAGTTCGCGATGCATGAGGGCAATCTGGCCGGCGGGACCGCCGAAGCTGATAAAGCCCAGTCGCAACCAATACCAGAGCGCGGTGCGGAAAGGGATCGCGGTGCCCACCCGGAGAGACGCACTCATGAGT
>JAYTEX010000043.1:0-14455 GCA_043734785.1 Pseudomonadota bacterium
CCGTGTCCCCTGGCAGGGCGGACAGCGGCAGGGTGTCGGGACCTCGCTGCTGCGCGTACCAGTTGAAACCCAGCCAGCCGAGCGCTGCCAGCACGGCGACGCCGGTCATCGTTTGAACAACGCTTTTCATCGCCGGCCTCCCACGTGAGATCCTGTATGAGGATCGCGCCTTCTCACTGCTTAGCCAGTGACAGCGCGCTGGTATTGATGTTTGCGGGTGGTGGCGGTGGCTGGTCGTCGAGCACCGTGCCCGGCGGCGCAAGTTGTAGCCCGCTCAAGTCGAACTGTGGTACCTCGGGGACGTTCGGTTCGGCCAGATTCGCCCCGACTTCGGCAAGTGTGATGCCGCTCAAATCGAATTCCGGCACCGGCACCATCACCGGCTCTACTAGCCACACGCCGGGTTCAGCCATCGTCATGACAGTAGGCGCGGCCGGCGGCGCCGCGGCGGGACCAATCCGAACCATCTCAACCTGCGCACCCGCCTTCGCCAACACCGCCTGGTAATGGCGCGCGGTGTGCTCGTCGACGCGCTTCTTAATCACCGTTCGCACTGAGAACAAGGCCTCTATGCGGGCAGCATCCGTCTTGAACAGCGTGGCCAAATGGGTTTTGACCTGCGCCGGGTCGGCGCCCGGCATCAATTGCCCACTAAAGGCGATATCAAACAGGGACTCGGCCATGGGGTTCCTCGCGACGGTCGGACTCCGTTACGACCCATCGTAACCAAAAACAGAGTATAGGTGCGTCCTTGGCCGTCATGTGGTATCAAATTGCTCCGCATTTCATTCGGGAGAACCAAGATGGGCGTGCAAAACAGGGTCGGGGAACCGCACTCACCACAGCCGGGAGGCACACCGTGATCAAAGACATTCTGCGGATGGGCGATCCCCGCCTGCTGGAAATTGCTGAGCCGGTCCAGCATTTCGACACGCCGGCACTCCATGCCCTGCTGGCGGACATGTTCGAGACCATGAAAGCGGCCAATGGCGCCGGGCTCGCCGCGCCGCAAATCGGCGTGCCTTTGCGGGTTGTGATCTTTGGCTATTCCGAGCATAACCTGCGCTACCCCGATGCGCCGAACGTCCCGGAAACCGTATTGATCAATCCTGTGCTCGAGGCGTTGAGTGACGAATTAGAGGATGGCTGGGAAGGCTGTCTGTCCGTGCCTGGTCTGCGGGGCGTTGTGCCGCGCCATGCGCGCTTGCGCTATCGAGGATGTGACGCGCAGGGCCAGGCGTTCGAACGCACGGTCGAGGGCTTTCACGCGCGGGTAGTGCAGCACGAGTGCGACCACCTCGATGGAATCTTGTACCCAATGCGAATCCGGGACTTCACGCGCTTCGGGTATACCGAGGTGTTGTTCCCGGGTTTGGACACTGCTGACGATTGATCGGGACATGTGCTGATCAGCAAGAACGGGCGGTGGACGGGCGCTGGGGATCTCCGGTCAAAGTCCTCGCGACTCCCGTCCCTCCGAGGACTAATCTCGCAATATCCCCAACTGCGCCACCAGTGCTTCCCGAGTGTCCCTAAATTGCGGCGACACCATGACTTCCTGACCCAGGCGGTCCGCCGGTTCATCGCAGCGGAACGATTCCGGATGACTGACTGTCGCTTCAAATAGCGCCCCGCTCGGGGTTCGCACGTAAATCGAATCGAAGTAGCCGCGATCTTTTACATCTGAAGTGTCTGTAAAGCCCATGCCTTCCAGAAATCCTTTGATCGCGCTTTGTTCGGCGTGCGTTGCCACCTGGAACGCCATGTGGTGGACGGCCCCCTCGCCGAGCGTCCAACTGCCCTGCTTGAGTTTGGGTTCGACCACGAAATCGATATAGGTGCCACTCCCGCCCTTGCCCAGTGCATAGCGCACATACTGGCGATCCTCGGCGAGGCGGCGCGCGCCCCAGCCGCGTTGCATGAACTCCTCCATCGCTTCGAGATCGCGCACCGAGACACAGATCGCGTGCGTGCCGCGCAACATCAGATCGCGTGGCACCGGGCCATGGCTGTGAGGTGCACGAGTGTCATCTGCCACGCCGACGATCGCGTAATCAATCCCACACGGATGCTTGAAGTCCAGACAGCGCTCGCCAAGCCGCTCGTCTTCCTTCACCGCCAAACCGTGCTGCTCAAGGCGGTCCTTCCAGTAGCCGAGTGCGGAGCTTGGCGCCGACAGGCTGAAGTAGGTGATTTGTCCAGATCCGCGCCGCGCCTTCGCCCCGGTGTGTTTAACCGGGAAACTCGTCACTAGCGAACTCTCTTCACCCATATCGTTACCGTAATAAAGGTGGTAAACCGGTACCTGACCATCGTAGAGCAAGGTCTTCTTGACGCTCTTCAGTCCTAGCACCTTGGTGTGAAAATCGTAATCTTCCTGCGCATCCCCGGTGCATAGCGTGATGTGATGGTGGCGGGATAACGCGGAACCAGGCAAAGGATTCGACATGGGAACCTCCGGCACTTTGGCGACCAAGAAAATAGGGTGAAGACGTTAGCATACGGCTTGACAGGCGCACAGGCGAGAAACGCTGAAACTCGGTTGAGAACACGTCTTTCGTCGGCTTCGATAGGCGAAGGTGCCGAGGTTGACCGCCGATACCGTCATCCCGCGCAGCGCCACCTCAGCGGCAACTAGCGCTTAGTTTGCAGTAACCAACGGTCGAGTTCACGCGCGAAGGCCTGCCGGTCACTCAGATTGAAGGTCGCCGTGCCGCCCGTTTGCACGCCACTGCTGCGCAGTGTCTCCATGAAATCCCGGAGTTCGAGCTGGCCGCGCACGTTGTCGCGGGTATAACGTTCGCCCCGGGGATTCAGCGCTTCGGCGCCCTTTTCGACTACTGCGGCGGCCAGCGGAATATCTGCCGTCACGACCAACTCGCCGGGGATGACATGATCGATCACATAGCCATCCGCCCCATCGATGCCGCGCGCGACCCGGACCAATCTGATCCAGGGAGAAATCGGAATCGCGAGCGCCTTGTTGGCGACCAGAATCAGGGGCGTTTCCGTACGCTCAGCGGCTCGGAACAGCATCTGTTTGACGGGTACCGGACACGCATCGGCGTCGACCCAAATTTGCGGTATGGACATGGTATTCATGGAAAAGCGTGATCTGGGAGATGTGCTCGCGCGCGCAAGCGCGAACCACCATGCGGTGGCATAGCCCTCGATTGTGTCCTAGTCGCCCTCCGCACACCAGCGCTGCGGGATTCGCTGTCACCTCGTTTGCGGCGGGATTCGCGCCTAACGTTTGCGTCACCATGGGCGCATCGCAGGATCCGTTGTATGCTCTTAACCACCGATTGCGGGCAGCCCAGGCAGTCCCTACGCATCCATTTGGCCTAATCATTTATCGATTGACGACTATTAAAAAGAGGCGCCCCCATGCACGTCGGAATATCCCCTATTTTTCAGAATCCCGGTAATCAAAGATCCGATGCCGAGGTTTATCGCGAAGAAGTGCGCTTGGCGGAGATGGCCGAACCGCTCGGTTTCGAATCGATTTGGGCGATCGAGCATCACTTTACGGACTACACCATGTGTCCGGACCCAGTGCAGTTCCTGACCTACATGGCGGGACGCACGAAAACCGCCCTGCTCGGCACCAGTGTCATCGTGCTGCCCTGGCACGATCCCATGCGCGTTGCCGAACAGGTTTCGATGCTCGACCACCTTTCGGGAGGACGTATGATCCTCGGCCTCGGGCGTGGGCTGGCAAGTGTGGAATACGATGGCTTCCGGATCCCTCAGGGCGAAGGCCGTGATCGCTTCGTTGAATACGCAGAGTTACTGTTGGAAGGGTTGGAACGCGGCTATATGGAAGGCGGCGCAACTGTCAAGCAGCCACGGCGCGACATTCGTCCACTGCCCTTGAAGTCCTTTAAAGGTCGCAGTTACGCGGCCGCCGTGTCGCCTGAATCGATGCCGATCATGGCGAAGCTCGGCGTGGGCTTGCTGGTCATTCCGCAAAAGCCGTGGGATGTTGTCAAGCAGGATTTCGCGATCTATCGTGACGTTTTCCTTAAGACCAACCATTGTGAGCCACCGCCGCCGTTCTGTGGTGGTTTCTATTTCGTCGACAAGGATCCCGTACGCGCGGAAGAAATGGCCATGCAGTGGATCGGGGCCTACTACCACACGGCGATGAAGCACTACGAGATGGCGAGCAGCAAATTCGGCACTGACAAGGGCTACGAGTTCTATCGTCACGTGAATAAATACATCAGCCGTCACGGCCTGGATGGCGCGGCTGCGGATTTCGCCAAGCTCATGCCGTGGGGCACACCGAAACAGGTCCTCGAGAAGATCGCCTATATGCAGGAGATCCTCGGCATGAACGCCATCAGTTGCAACTTCAGCTATGCAGGCATGCCCTATGCGGAGGCCGAACGCAGCATGCGGTGTTTTGCTGATCATGTGCTGCCAGAACTCAAAAAGTGGAAATCGGCACCTTTCGGAGAGGCGGCGGCGCTTAATTTGCGGGTCGCCTGAGAAGAAGCTCGTGGCTGCGGGCTAAGACCCGCCGCGCGACGGCTGATTTTCTTCGTGCCTTCGCGGTGCTGCCAAAGCAGGTGCTGACTACTGCTTTGCAAGCACCGCGAAGGAATCTAGATCGAACTCCGTGGACTGCTTCCTCGTCAACGGCTCCTTGCCACGAACGCGCACGACCCACGCGCTTTGTGCGGCCAGTCTGTAAGATGCGCGCCACTATGTCTTTCGAATACTTTGCAACCTGCCCCAAGGGAACAGTCGAACTGCTCGCGTCCGAGTTATCGGACTACGGTGCGAGTTCGCTCAAAACGCGCGCCGGGGGGGTTACTTTCGTAGGCGATCTTGAGGTCGCGTATCGTGCATGCCTATGGTCGCGGGTCGCCAATCGAGTGTTGCTGATCCTCGCGCGCTTCCCAACGACGGATGCGGCCACCCTCTACGCAGGCGTCTGCGCGATCGACTGGTCGGCGCATCTGCAGATCGATAGCACACTCGCCGTCGATACGGTGGTGAGCCGTTCGCAACTCACCCACAGCCAATACATCGCGCAGCGGACCAAGGATGCGATTGTCGATCAGATGCGGGATGCACAGGGCAAGCGACCCAATGTGGATACGCACCACCCAGATGTGCGCGTCAATGTCTATCTGGATCGCGATCAAGCCCAGATCGCGATCGATCTCTCTGGCGAGAGCCTGCATCGGCGCGGCTATCGCACGGGCCAGGGCGCGGCGCCGCTCAAGGAAAATCTTGCAGCGGCTATTCTGCTGCGGGCACGCTGGCCGGCGCTCGCCGCGACCGGTGCGGCGCTCGTCGAACCCATGTGCGGCTCGGGCACGTTTTTGATCGAAGCCGCGATGATCGCCGGCGATATCGCGCCGGGACTTGCGCGCGAACACGTGGGCTGCGCACGCTGGCGAGGCCATGACGCGGCGCTATGGGAAACGCTTTTCTTTGAGGCCACGGCACGTAAGGCGGCGGGCGATGACAAGATCCCGCCCCTACTCGGCTTTGATGAAGATCCGCGCGCGGTCGAGACGGCGCGCGAGAACATCGCGAATGCGGGACTCGCGCGACACATCCGAGTGGAATGCCGAAACCTGCAACAGGCATCGCCGCCCACCGAATTCAAGCCAGGCCTGGTCGTGTGCAATCCGCCCTACGGGGAACGGCTTGGCGTGCGCGCGGAAATGGCGAGTCTCTATCGCGAGTTCGGACATCAATTGCGCACGCACTTTCAGGGGTGGGAGGCTGCCCTTTTGATCGGCGACAGCGCGCTCGGCAACGCATTCGGAATCAAAGCACAACGCCTGCATGCGCTGTTCAATGGCGCACTTGAATGCACGCTGCTACGCCTAAGCTTACAGCCTGAGTTCTTCAATCCGGAGATGCCGCCCGGCAGCGCTAGAGTCGTGCGTGCCCAGCAACGCATCGCAAAACAGGATGCACCCTCCCCGGGTGCGGCGATGTTCGCCAATCGTATCCAGAAGAATCTGCGCCTGCTCGGGCGTTGGGCACGACGTCATCAGGTGAGTTGCTACCGCCTGTACGATGCGGACATGCCGGAATATGCGCTCGCGATCGATCTCTACCAAACCGATCAGACGTGGCTGCATGTGCAGGAATATGCCGCGCCCGCGACCATCGAACAGGACAAAGCCCGCGCACGCCTCGATGAGGCGCTCGCGCAACTGCCCGCACTGCTCACGGTGCCACCCGAACGCGTGATATTCAAACGCCGCCAGAAGCAGCGCGGCACCGCGCAGTATGAACGCCTCGCAGAAGTCGGCAACTTCCTGGAGGTGCGGGAACAAGGCTTGAAATTTCAGGTGAACCTGCGCGACTATCTAGATACCGGCTTGTTCCTCGATCACCGGCTCACACGCGCCCTACTGCGCGATCGTGCGGCAGGACATGAAATGTTAAACCTCTTCGCCTACACCGGCAGCGGCAGTGTTTACGCCGCCGCAGGCGGCGCGCGTGGCACAACCTCGATCGATATGTCCGCCACGTATTGTGCGTGGGCGCGGCAGAATCTCGCGTTGAACGGCTTCGGCCTGCCACGGCATGAAGTGATCCAGGCTGATTGCCTTGAATGGCTTGCGCAGCCACCGCACCGGCGCTATGGAATGATTTTTCTCGATCCCCCAACCTTCTCTAATTCAAAGCGCATGGCCGGCACACTCGACATCCAACGCGATCACGTGAGTCTCATCGAGCAGTGCTTGAAGTGGCTGGCGCCAGTCGGCACGCTTTTCTTCTCGACCAATCTTCGACGCTTCAAACTCGATGGGGAGTCCCTTAAAGATCTTGAGATCACTGACCTTAGTCGCGAAACCTTGCCAGAGGATTTCAAGCGTGATGCGCGAATCCACCAATGTTTCGAAATCAGGCGCCTCGAAAGAGAATGAACTTGGCAAGCATATTAGGTGAATTCAGATCACCAAAAAAATCCATAGGGAAAGCGCAGCACATCCAAATTATTGCAGCCATACCGCTGAAATCATGAGCACAGTCGCGCGCAGTTGTTCGCTCAGCACCTTATGCCTCTTGGGTTTCCGCAGTCTTTAGTTTCCGCTCGATCGGTTCGTCGCCGACGGGCCAGCCGATGCAAGCATCATGGGCGCGGAAGTTCCGCAGCCACCAGCCCCAATCCTCGGGCACCAGCGAGAACGGATCCCCGTGGCCGAGCTCACGCGCCGCCCACACCGGCCAGTGCGGGTTCGACAGGGCGGGTCGCCCGAGCATCACGAGGTCGATCAATTCCTCGCGCACGACGCGATCGGCCAGCGCCGGCAGTCCCAGGTTCCAGCTAGTGGCCACCGGAATGCCGACCTCTCTGCGCACACGCGTTGCGCGCTCAATCATAAAACCAAGGTCGGCAAACGGCACCGTCTTCATGTCGTCCGTGTTGAAGCCGACGCTGAGATCGGCGAGATCGAGTCCGTGTTCCTTCATCATGCCGATGGCGACCACCGAGTCGTCGAACTGCACGCCTTTATCGTTGAGGTCGTCTGAACCCAGGCGCATCGTGAGCGGGAAGCGCTCGGGCCAAACTTCGCGCACGGCGTCCAATGCCTCGAGATGAAAGCGAAGTCGGTTCTCGAGGCTACCGCCGTATTCATCAGTGCGCTTGTTGGCCAAGGGTGAGAAAAAGCTAGAGCCGAGGTAGCCGTGGGCATAGTGCATCTCGAGCCACTCAAAGCCGGCCTCGACGGCGCGTTCGGCCGCGCGGGCATAACTGCGGTGGACCTCCTTGATCTCATCCTTCGTCAGGGCGTGCACCGGGTACTGGTACTTACCGCCGTAGGGGATGGCGGACGGGCCCACGACCTGCCAGCCGTCGGGGTGATCGGGGGACAGCTGCGCGCCGCCGTGCCAGGGTTTGACCTCACTGCCCTTGCGACCGGTGTGACCGAGTTGGATGGCAGGAACTGCGCCCAGGTCCTTGATGATCGCCGTGACGCGCGACAGACCCTCGATCTGCGAGTCGTCGTAGATGCCTCCACACCCAACGCTGGTGCGCCCGTCGATCGTGATCGCCAACTGCTCGGCAAATACCAGTCCGAAGCCCCCCGCCGCGCGGGAGCCAAGCAGCATGACGTGGAAGTCGTTCATCAATCCGTTAGTCGAGCGGTACATCGTCATCGGCGACATCGCGATGCGGTTGCGTAGCGTGACGCCCTTGAGGGTGTAGGGGCTGAAGAGATCAGGCATGAAAATTCTCCATAGACGCAGTCAAGGATAAAAAACCTTATGGATGGAAGGCACGGCGCGTTGAGGCGGCATAGCGAAGCTTTTCGCCTAACGTGCACGTCATCGCTACCGGCTAATGATACCCCCGTCAACGGCGATATTTTGGCGCGTGACCCACCGTCCACGATCGCTGGCGAGGAAGGCGATAACGTCAGCAATTTCATCTGGCTGTCCGAGGCGATGCAAAGGCGTCATCTCAATCAAGTCGCCATGTGCATCAGGGCTCATCGTGGACAGCAGCATTTGAGTCGCGGTAAATCCAGGCGAAACCACATTGACCGTAATCCCCCGGGGGGCTACCTCCTTCGCCAAGGTGCGACAGTATTGCTCGACCGCCGCCTTGCTCGCGAAATAGCAGGTGCCGCCCGGCACATTGAGGACGGTACCAATGCTTGACACGCAGATAATTCGGCCGCCGTCAGACAGATGTGATAGCGCCTCCTTTAGACAAAAGAAGGTGCCCTTCGCGTTGACCGCGAATATCAGGTCGAAATCCTCTTCCGTCAATTCCACCATAGGTTTGAAGCGCGACACCCCAGCGTTGGCAACCAGAATATCCAGCCTGCCGAAGCGCTCGGAAGACTCACGAAAGAGCCGTCGAATGTCTGCCAGACTGCGAATGTCCGCCTGAATAGCCACCGCCACGCCACCCTGCGCGGCGATATGCGCGACGACCTCAGCTGCCTCGTCGCCGCTCTGAGCATAATTGATCACAACTGATGCACCTTCTTGTGCAAGTCGCACGGCCGTTGCGCGCCCGATTCCTCGCGACGCGCCGGTGACGATCGCCACCTTGCCTTCGAGTGATTTCATCTCGTTCTCCTTTGCACACGCTGGATAAGCGCCACTTGTTCGTGGTGCTGCGTGATTTAACGGGACCGGTGTGCCTTCGTTCACACGAATCTCGGATAGCAGAACGCAATCGATAGCTTAAATAGTAGGTAGCTCCATCCAATGATGGTGATCAAGACGATCACCAATGTTGCTGAGAGTTCACGGTTCTGTAGGTTCATCTGGGTTCTCCTGTTAGTGCTTGGAGATTCCCGCCTTTTTGGGCATGACGCACTCCGATTGTTGCGTTGGTATTTTAATGCGGCCACGGAATTCCAGCGCAAGTTTCGGGGTGCTCCGCGCGAGAGCGTGCCCGATACTGGCCACCTAACGAGTCACCAGGAGAACACGCATGAATTCACTCGAGAACAAAGTCGCGATTGTGGCGGGCGCGAGTTCGGGCATTGGATACGCCACTGCCCTACTGTTCGCACGCGAAGGGGCTAAGGTCGTGGTCGGCGCGCGCCGCGAGGACGAACTCGCGACACTCGTCGCCGAGATCGCTGCGGCCGGCGGAGAAGCGGTTGCACTTGCAGGTGATGTGGTCGATGAATCCTACGCGAGCGCACTCGTGCGCACGGCCGTCGATCGCTTCGGGGGCCTCGATGTGGCATTCAACAATGTTGGCGCAATATCCCCGATGGGCAAGACTACCGAAATTGACTTGGCGGCGTGGCGCCGTACGCTCGACACCAATCTGACCAGCGCCTTTCTGGGCGCCAAACATCAGATCCCCGCGATGATCGCGCGCGGTGGTGGCTCGCTGATCTTCACCTCGACCTTTGTGGGCTACACGGTCGCCTTTCCCGGCATCGCGACCTACGCGGCCAGCAAATCCGGACTGATCGGTCTCACCCAGTCTCTAGCGGTAGAATTCGGCGCGCAGAATATCCGCGTGAATGCCATTTTGCCGGGCGCCACCGATACTGCGATGTACCGCGAGATGAACAACACCCCTGAGACAAGGGATTTCATTACCAGCCTGTATCCGCTCAAACGGATCGCAACTGCAGCGGAGATCGCGCGGTCCGTGCTCTATCTCGCCTCCGACGCCTCGAGCTTCACGACGGGTAGTGCACTCTTGGTGGAGGGCGGCGTCTCCATCAATCGCACCTGAGGTCAGTGACGCGCGCCAAGCGCGAAACGGGAGGCCATTTTTGAAGGATGGTCGATATGCTGAGGCCGTGTGACCATCCTGAGCGTTCAAGGAGGGTTGCGCGGGCCAATCATCCACAGGCTTCAGTCGGCGGCTTTATCTTCCTCCGTCTGTGACGTTTCACCCTCCTGGGGTTCGTCCTCTTTGGTGCCGGTCTTCTTCAAGCGCTTCTCTTCCTTCTTCTGCTTTTTGCTGAGGTCTCGTTGACGTTTTGCAAAGGCATAGTTGGGTTTGGCCATAGGACGTCTCCTTTACGCGGGTTGATCATTGTGCCGACAGAGTAAGGCATTTCCCCTTAGACTGCTCATGGGAAAGTGAGATCAGCAGGCACCGGCCTTGTTTCCCGTGCTAGCGCGTCAACCACTCGAATTTTTGCGGTTTACGGGCCGCCTGGGGGTCGATCATCACATTGATCAGGGTGGGGATGGATGCCTCCATCGCGGCGCGTAACGCGGCCTTGAGTTCCTCCGGCGTAGTCACGTAGTAGCCCTTGCCGCCGAAGGCTTCGATCATGCGGTCATAGCGTGCGTTCGGCGTATAGACATGCGGCGGTATGGGATCGCTCAACACCGACTCACCCCCGCCAATGCCATTATTGTTGACGACCACAAAGGTGATCGGCAGTCGGTAGCGACACGCAGTTTCAACTTCCATGCCACTGAAACCAAACGCCGAATCCCCTTCCACGCAGATGATCTTGCGCTCAGGATGGACCACCGCCGCCGCGATGGCGAACGCGAGCCCCACGCCCATGGTGCCGAAGGTCCCTGCATCCAGCCGCTCACGCGCGGCGTAGTTCAACAGCACGCTGCGCCCGATGTCCATCGTGTTGGCGCCTTCGCTGCAAATAATCGCATCGCGCGGGATCTGGTCGCGGATCTCGCGCATCACGCGGTAGTAGCCCATCGGCACGCGGTCGTCCTGCATCATCGCGGTGACCTGCCTTTCATTCTCGGCGATCTTTGCGCGCAACACGGTCCACCAGTCGCTCGCCGCATCGAACTGCCATGGCCCCGCGTCTAGGGCCGTATTCAGCTGTGCCATCACGGCTTGCGCGTCCCCTACCAGGGCCGCTTCGGTAGGCACATTGGTGCCGATTTCATCGCCGGAAATATCGAGCTGGATAATCCGTACGTCGCGCGCAAAGCGTGGCGACTGCCCGAAATGCAGGATCCAGTTGAGCCGCGCGCCAATCAGGAACACGACATCGGCTTCCTGCAGCGCATGCGAGCGCGCAGGCGCCACTGATAAGGAATGATTGTCCGCCACCACGCCCTTGCCCATTGGCGTGGCTAGAAACGGCAGGCACGTGGCTTCGATGAACTGTCGGACCTCATGCTCCGCGTGCGCATAGGCCGCGCCCTTGCCGACAATCACGAGCGGTCGTTTGGCCGAACGCAGGGCCGCTAATGCGGCAGTGATGGCCACCGGATCCGCCAGGCTCTTGGGCGCTGCAGGACACCGCGGTGGCCAGTGCAGCGCGGTATCCTCGAGCGTGTCCGTGATCAAATCGTTCGGCAAGTCGAGATACACGGCGCCAGGTCGGCCATACATCGCGGTGCGCACGGATTTCTCGATATAGGCCGGAACGCGCGCGAGCGCATCCGGGCGGCTTGCCAGCTTCACGAAGGGGCGCGCCGCTTCGATCTGCGGCGCTTCCTGAAATGCGCCCTGCTCGCGCTGATAGGAATCCGGCGCGCCGCTCAGCAACAGCATCGGCCAGCCATTGGCCCACGCATTCGAAAGGCCTGCGACCGCATGCACCATCCCGGGCCCAGACACCGTGAGGCATACCCCAGGTCGGCCGGTCAGAAACCCGACAGCACCTGCCGCATAGCTCGCGGCCTGTTCGTTACGAAAACCGTAGAACCGGATCCCTTCACGCTGGGCCACCTGCGCGAGTTCCATGACGGGGAAACCGACCACCCCAAACAGGTGCTCGACGCCTTGCTCCTTGAGGCTGCGCGCGATGACTGTGCGACCGTCGAGTTGTGCCATAAGCCGTTCCTCCAGAAAAATAACGTGTGATGCAGAATCATCGCGTGCAGCGTAAGCGCTGGTCCGGCTGATTCACATGGTGGGTTTCAGTGACCGCAGGCCGATTGTACGCCCGATCCAGCCGGGCTTAAGCACCCGAGCCTGCGCACGCTGCAGGTCTTCGATACGCGCCAGCAGCGATGGATCAAAGGGGCAGCTGCGACGGGTCGCGAGGTTGAAGCTCAAGGACAGGGTTTCCTGCGTGGCGAGCAACGTCGTATCGCGATACATGGCCTGGCATAGGTGCAAACGCTTCCCGTCGGTTTCCAGGATGCGCGACTCAATGCGCAATTCGTCGCCGAGCGTGGCTTCTTGCTGATAGGTGATATGCGCTTCAAGCGCGACCGTCGAGCGTTGATTAGCCAGTCGGTAAGCTTCGGTCAGGCCGTAGGCGGCTTTGACATCCTCGATCGCGAGATCGAATACGGCGTTGTAATAGGCCACGTTCATATGATCGTTGTAATCGAGCCACTCGGGCTTTACTGTCAGGTGAGACAGGATGATGCCGTTGGCAGGTAGATCGTTCATGCGGTTTCCGTTGGTTGATGATCATTAAAGGCGAGGATAGATCCCCGTGAATTTTGCCACCCGCGTGAGCTGCGGTCTGCTCCTGCTGAGCCTGGCCGGTTGTGCCACAGTCCCGTCACACGCAATAAACCCGAGTGTGGCGACCACCCACACACCTCGCGTGTTGCGACCACTGCCGAATCAAGCACTCGAAATCGACACCTCTGGCACCGTCGGTCCACGGCGCGCGAGTTCTGCTATGAATCGTGGCTTCGGTGAGTACGATTCCCACCTGCAGTCTTCGCTCTACCTCTGCGCAGGGACGGGCCCTGCCGCAGGGCCCTGTCTTGCGGTGCTCGGCGGTCTGTTTGCCCTGGCCGGGGCAACCTCGAGTCTGGTATACGGCGCGGCGGAGGGCGAGGGCGAACGCGATCGGATTGCGACCTCGGTCACCCAAGCGACCGTCGCGAATCTCCCGGCGATGGTGGATCTCAGCGCGCGCATCGCGACGACCGCGGCGGCGCGCGCCGAGTCCGAGGGGCGCTCGCTCGTGGTCACTCGCGAAGACTGTGCCGCGAGCGTGGCAGACCTGCCAGCTGCGCCTGCGTTCGAGCTGGATCTCGTGCACCTGAAGCTCGACTTCACGCCGGGCTATCAATTTCGATTGACCTTGGTCGCGCGAGTGACCGACGCTTGCAGGGATCTGGCGGTGCGCGCACAGCGGCTCGCCTACCTCGGCCCGACGGTCACGCTGCCGAAGGATCCCTCGCGCGCCGCGCAGGCCTTCGAGCAAGCGCTTGATGCCGCGGTCATCGCCTTAGGTCCGGAGGTCGACTTATACTTGCAGGGAAAAAGACCCCCAATTAAGCCATGAGTCCAACCCGCAAAACGCCCGATCAGTCCAAGCTCGATCGAATCGTGCTCGAAGCCCGGCGCAATCGCGAACTCAGGGAGCAGGACTATCGCGCGCAGGCGTTGAAACTCTATCCCTGGATCTGCGGGCGCTGCAGCCGCGAATTCACGCGCGAGAACCTGCGCGAACTGACCGTCCATCACCGCAATCACGACCACGACTTTAACCCACCTGATGGCAGCAACTGGGAATTGCTCTGCGTGTACTGTCATGAGCAGGAACACGTGCGGCTGGTGGAAGCCGCGCAGGGTTTGAATTCTACGGGGAGTCGCCCAAGCGATAAACCAGCCGCCACCAGCAATCCCTTCTCGGGTCTGGCGGACTTGATGAAGCGCAAGGAATAAGCGAAGTATCGCGCACGCGGTGCTGAGTAGCCGCTAGCGGATGTTCGCTACGAACTGGTGGCGCAGATAGAGATTATTGGCCACCAAGGCAATCACCACGACAGTCGCACCGGCTAGCTCCACGGCCTCGAACCTGTAGCCCTGCGCCGCGCGATAGGTGAAGGTCACCACTGGCATCAGATTGGTCAGCAGCATCGAGTTCAGCGGCCCAATGCGTCGGGTGCCGAAATTCCAAGCCAGCATGCCGAACAGTACGCCGAAAATGCCCAGGAACAGAAGATCCCAACCAACCTGCTGGTAGTCCGCGATCGCGGGCGACGCCAACCAACCCGCGGCAGTCATGCCGGACGTAATCGCCAAGGTCGTTGCCGCGCCCGGCAGCATGGTCAGCATCGTGATGCGCCACACGGACCAGCC
>JAYTEX010000044.1:0-15635 GCA_043734785.1 Pseudomonadota bacterium
CGCTCGGCGAGCACGGGATCAAGCGCTATATCAAAACGATTGGACTGTTCAACGCCAAAGCACGGCATATCATGCTGACCTCGCGGATTCTGCTCGAACGCCATGGCGGTCAAGTCCCAGGCTCGCGCGAAGCGCTGGAGGCGTTGCCGGGTGTCGGGCGCAAGACCGCAAATGTCGTGCTCAATGTGGTCTTCGGTGAACCGACGCTGGCGGTCGATACGCATATCTTCCGAGTCGGCAACCGGACGGGGTTGGCGCCGGGTAACACGCCTCTACAGGTAGAACTCGGCCTGCTCAAGATCATCCCACGGCGCTACCTGAAACATGCGCACCACTGGCTGATTCTCCATGGCCGATACGTGTGTACGGCGCGACGTCCGCAGTGCGCGACCTGCGGCATCGCGCGGTGGTGTGAATGGCCAGCATCCCAAGCAGGCCGCTGATGTGCGAGCGCACGATTATGAGGACGTGCATCTGACTGAGCACCGCATGTTGCAGGCGCTTGCAGTGGTGCGGCGAGGGGGGCCAGGCGCAGGGCGTCATGCCCAACGAGGGCTATTATTTTGCCCGTATTCGACAATTGTGCTGAACGGAGTCGCATGAACAAACCGATGTCGACTGGGGCGGATGACACGGCGTTTGACGATGCCGCGATCGGTCTGGTCGCGACGATCACGCAAGATTTTGCCACGTCGCTCAATATCGAAGAGACCTTGCAACAGGCGATCGATAAGGTCATTCACTATCTACGGGCGGAAGCCGCGTCGATCTTCCTGCTCGACGAGGCGCGACAGACGCTGGTCTGCCGCCGATGCGCCGGACCAGTCGATATTACGGGCTTAAGACTGGCGCCCGATCAGGGCATCGTCGGCGCTGCGGTTCAAACCAACTCGCTGCAATTGGTCCGTGACGTCCAAGAAAGTACCGACTTCGCCGCGATGGTCGATCAGGACACCGGGTTCGTGACCCGGTCCATTCTGTGTGTACCACTGGCCGTGCGCGACCAGTGCATCGGTGCCTTGGAGCTGATCAACAAGCGGAGTGGGGATGGCCTATTCGCGGTGGCCGATCTCCAGCTGGCCACCGCCGTCGCCGCTGCTGCCGCACTCGCCATTCATAATGCGCGGATGGCGCAAAGTCTGGTCGAGCAGGAACTCGTGCGCAAAGAGCTCGAGCTCGCCCGCGCCATTCAAGTCAGTCTACTGCCCGCACCGGACGCGGCGTTGCCGGTGTTCGGATTGAACCTCCCCGCGCGCCTGGTGTCCGGTGATTTCTACGACTATTTTCTGCTCCCGGATGGGCGCATTTATTTCAGCATTGCGGATGTCGCGGGTAAGGGCATGAATGCCGCGTTGTTGATGGCCAAGACGACCAGCCTGCTGCGTTGTCTGGCGAAGACCGCACGCGATCCTGCGGCCTTGCTTGCGCAAGTGAACGCAGAAGTTTTCGAAACCGCCTCCCTGGGCCTATTCGTGACCATTGTGGCCGGGTTCATCGAACCACAGTCGCGCCAGCTCGTGTATGCCAATGCGGGCCACCATTCCCCCTTGTGGCGCCGTGGCCCCGGTCGCTTCGAGAGTTTGCCAGCCACGGCGCCGCCCTTGGGGGTCATGCCAGAGCTCGCGGCACAGACCCAATGCTTGTCGCTTCTCGGCGGCTGTATCTATCTATTTACTGACGGCGTGACCGAGGCCCGCGATGGCGCGGGGCGCCCGCTGGGGATGCGCGGTTTCAACGCCATTCTGGATGCGGTCAATGAGGTCAGCCCGGCGCTGCGGTTGCGCGCAATCGTGACGGCGATGGAAGCCCAGAACCGACATTTCCACGATGATCTCACTTTGTTGCTGATCGACGCGGATGCCCTCTAAAAACGCCTTGCTCACCTTGCGTTTCCAGGCCGATCCGCGACGCCTGCGTGGGGTGCGGAGTCGCCTGCAGGCGCTAGGCGAGAAGCTCGGCTGCACCCACAAGCAGGTGTCCGATCTGGTGATTGCAGTAAACGAGGCGTGCATGAATATCATGCAACACGCCTATAAGGGAGACCGCTCTGGCCGCATCGTGCTGGAGGTGCGTCGTGACGGGGGGGAACTCGAGGTTGTACTGACCGATTTTGCGGCGCCGGTCGAGCATCGCGAAATCGGCCCGCGCGCGCTGCATGAACTGCGGCCCGGCGGACTCGGCACACACTTTATACGGGCGACGGTGGATGAATGCAGTTATGGTCATCTCGAAGGCAGGAGCGGAAATTACGTGCGCATGCGCAAGCGAATTAACTAGGTGGGACTGATGTCATACAAAATTAAGAAAGAGAGTGGATTTGCGATCGTCGAGTTGACGGGAGATGTCGATTTGTCCTGCTCCCCAGAAGCGCGCAAGGTGATTCTTGAGTGCCTTACCGGCAAGCAGCCGACCTTGGTCGACCTCTCGGCGGTGACCTATATCGATAGCTCCGGGGTCGCGAGCCTCGTCGAAGGGTTCCAGACTGCGAAGAAAAAGGGCGTAGAGTTCGGGCTATTGGGCGTCAGTGAGGCGGCGCTGAGCGTGTTGGAATTGGCCCGTCTGGACAAGGTCTTTCCGATTTACGCCTCGCTCGAGGCACGTCTCGCTAAGAATGCCTGAGCACGCCCCCGGGCAGGCCCACAACCCGCTGGTCCTGCTTGGGCGCGCTGCCACGGCGGCCGTTGAAGAATATGGCTACGGGCTCACGCTAGTGGGGGAGAGCGTGTACTGGATTATGGTCGGGCCGTTCAAGCAGCGGCCCGTGCGACTGGCGGCCACCGCACCCATGACATCGAAAGCGCATTCAAGATTGCGGATCGCATCACCATCTTGGATCATGGTCGTATCTTGATTCAGGGCGACGCCAAAAGCGCGCGCAATTCCACTCGTGGTGATGGGCAGGATGACGCGTTTTGAATTGCTCGCGCGATCAGACGCCTCAAGCATGCTCGCGGGCATCGAGTTGACAGTGCGCGACGCATTCCGCGACCTGAGTCTGTTCGTGAAAGACTATCTTGCAAATGAGCCGATGGACGGCGCGACGCCGACTGCGGTCGCCCAGGCGATGAGCCGGGCGGTGGCCACGATTTGTGCTGAATTCGTCGCACACGCCAGTCTCATCCTTAACCCCTTGCTCGCGAGAGAGTCCGCCCCATGAATAATCTGTTTGCCCGCTTCAGCACCCAAGGGGTGCGTATTGGTCTCGGTCTTGCGGTGCTATTGCTTTTTATCTTCCATGCCGCCCACTGGCTGCGGCTGGGGATCGTCGATCGACTCGACAATCTGGCCTATGACCAGCGGCTCAGACTCACGATGCCGAACACCGTGGAGAAGCGCATTGTCATTGTCGATATTGACGAAAAGAGCTTGAGCGCCGAAGGGCGTTGGCCATGGGGACGCGACAAGCTCGCGACCCTGGTAGAGAAGCTTTGCACGGACTACAAAGTAGGCCTGGTAGGCTTCGATATCGTCTTCGCGGAGCCGGACACAAGCTCGGGGTTGAATATCCTGGAGAACCTGGCCGCCACCGATTTCAAACACGACGCTGGCTACCTAACCCGACTCGCCGGTCTGCGCGCGCGCCTGGATTACGACCAGTTGTTCGCGGAAACGATGCGCAAGTTTCCGATCGTGCTCGGCTATTACTTCAATCTCGGTGGCGTCGGGCCGGAAGTCGCGAAAATCGGCGTGCTGCCGTCACCGACCTTCGTCAAGGGAACGTTCATCGGTAAAAAAATTGCTTTTCTGCCGGCGCAGGGCTTTGGTGCAAATCTGGAGAAATTGCAGAAAAGTGCCGTGGGTGGTGGACACTTCAATCCTGTCCTCGATTCGGACGGCGTCGTGCGCCGGGTACCGATGTTGGTCGAGTATAACGGCGCCTACTATGCGTCGCTGTCGCTCGAACTGGCGCGTCTCGCGCTGGGCGCCAAAGAAATCGTGCCCCGTTTCGAGACCCCGCTGTTTGGTGGTGGGGGCTATCCGGGTTTGGAGTGGTTGATGATCGGGCAGCGTCTGATCCCGGTCGATCGCAATGTACAGACCCTCGTCCCGTATCGCGGCAAGCGTGGCAGCTTTCCCTATGTCTCGGCCACCGACGTCCTGCATGGCAAGGTCGATCAAGCCGTACTGGATGGTGCGATCGTGCTCGTCGGGACCACCGCACCAGGGCTCCTCGACCTGCGCTCCACGCCGGTAGATGAAGTTTATCCAGGGGTGGAAGTGCACGCGAATCTTGTCGCTGGCATGCTCAGCGGCGACCTGAAGCAAACCCCCGAATACACGCTCGGCGCAGAGGTTCTGTTGCTGCTGTTGTTTGGACTGTTGATGGCGATCGTTGCGCCTATTCTCAGTCCCTTGTTCGCGACCGTGCTCGCAACAGGCTTAATCCTGGGCTACATCGGGTTCAACTTGCTGGTCTGGTCGCTGGCCGACTTCGTCCTGCCACTAGCCTCAGGTGTTCTGATGTTGGCGTCGATGTTCGTCGTCAATATGTCCTATGGCTATTTCGTCGAGACTCGCGGCAAACGTCAGCTCACGGGCCTGTTTGGCCAGTACATACCCCCCGAGTTGGTGGATGAAATGTCGCGGCATCCTGAAGCCTACTCACTGGAGGCTGAAAGTCGCGAAATGAGTGTATTGTTTTCGGACGTACGCGGCTTCACCACCATCTCGGAAAGGCTCAATCCCAAGGAACTGTCCGCCCTGATGAAGCAGTTTCTGACGCCGATGACGCGGGTGATTCATGAACGACGCGGCACGATCGATAAGTACATGGGGGATGCCATCATGGCGTTCTGGGGAGCCCCGCTCGAGGATCACGCGCACGCGCTACATGCCGTGCAGGCCGGGCTCGATATGTTGGCGCGGGTCGTCGATATCAACAAAACGTTTCGCAGCCAAGGATGGCCTGAGATCAAAATCGGAATCGGGATTAATACGGGCTCGATGAGTGTGGGCAATATGGGCTCCGAATTCCGTGTGGCCTACACCGCGTTGGGGGACGCGGTGAATCTAGGTTCACGGCTCGAGGGGCTGACCAAGCACTATGGCGCGGCGATTCTGGTCAGCGAAGCGACCAAGCAAGCCGTACCGGAGTACGCCTATCGCGAAGTGGATAGAGTCCGCGTGAAAGGTAAGGAGCAAGCGATCGCGATTTACGAACCGCTCTGTTTGAAAGAAGACGTGGACGCTAAATTGAAGGCCGAACTCAAACTCCACCGCGAGACGATGCGCCTGTTTCGTGCGCGCGATTGGGATTCGGCGGAGATGAACTTTTTGAATTTACAACGGACCTCGCGCGCGCCAGGCCTGTACAGTGTGTACATCGCGAGGGTTGCACAATTCCGCAAGGTGCCGCCGCCCCAAGCCTGGGACGGGGTGCTTAACCATACTGAGAAATAGATTGATTGGGGGGCGGCGGGGAACATCCGCCGCCCTTCGTCACCGATTACCGCATCAGCGAGAACGACATTTTGATGCCGGCGAGTTCAATGATATCTGCGTGCTTGATGGCATAAGCCTGGGTGCCAATCGGGGTGCCATTCACGATCGGGAAATTATTGTTCTTGCCGTCCCCTTCGATGTGCGTTAGGTAGTAGCCTTGCGGCCGGCGTGAGATGACTGCGACCTGGACGCCGGGTTTGCCGAGCGTAATGAGCGCCTTGCTGAGTTCGAGTTCCTTGCCAGCAATCGGACCGTTCAGTACCCGCAGCTTGGCAAGCGGCATACCGCTCGCCGCCACTGGGGTGACCGTGGGCGTGGGCGCCGCTGCCGCTGGCGCACGAGGTACCGAGGCGGCGACTAGCGCGGCCGCGGCACCCGCTTCTTCCGCAGCCCTCGCGGCTGCGACTGCCGCGCTCGCCGAGCCCGGCCGGATGATCATGGTTTTTTCGAATTCTTCGTCGTCAGCAGTCGCGTGTTCGTTAACGTATTTGAGCTCGTGTTTGCCGATCCCGACCACGTCACCATCGCGTAGGGCGTGTTTCTTGATCAGTTTTCCATTGACGTAGGTGCCGTTGGTGCTGCCGAGATCTTCGAGGAACGAATCATCCAGAATCGTGATGATCAGCGCATGCTTACCACTGACTGCGAGGTTATCGATCTGGACGTCGTTGTCGGGCTTACGTCCTATCGTCATCCGCTCTTTGTTCAGTTGGAATTCGCCCTGAACCGCGCCGTTCAAGCTGAGTACGAGTTTGCCCATTTGTTGCGTCCTATCAGCTGCCCCGCGACCAGAGACGTTGTAGTTTCGATCGGATTCCAGACCCGGCGGTCGGGGATGAACCGGGCCTGGCAAGCACGACCGAAATGTTGTCTTTACCCCCGCCCGCATTTGCGAGCCCCACTAGTTCGTGTGCTGCCTGGAGTAGATTAGCACTATATTTACCTAGGGTTAAGCGAATATCTTCATCATCTACCATATCATTCAGACCGTCCGAGCACAGGAGGTAAATGTCGGTGGGAAGGGTTTCCAATTCCTGCACATCGACCTGGACGGTATCGTCTATGCCCAACGCACGGGTCACTAGGTTCTTGGGCGTATTGGCTTGGGCTTCTTTAAATCCCCGATCAATGAGTTCCTGGATTAGCGAATGATCACTGGTGATCTGTTTTAACGCGTTGTCCCGCAAGCGGTAGAGCCGGGAGTCGCCAACGTGCGCAATGGTGACGCGGCGGGCTGAAAACAGCGCGGCCACAATGGTTGTACCCATGCCCTGGCACTGCGGGATCTGGTGCGCGGTCTCGAAAATGTACCGATTTGCGTGCTCGATCGTCGTGCGGATCAGCGCCGCTTCAGAAGATTCCACCGCGTGGTGGCGCTCCTTCTCACGCACAAATTGGTGCTTGTGCCGCCCTTCGTGTACGCCGTCAAATACGATTTTTGCAGCGATTGCACTGGCGACTTCGCCCGCCTTGTAGCCCCCCATCCCGTCCGCGACCAAGGCTAGCCCAAGTTCCGTATCGGTGATGGCACTGTCTTCGTTATGCGGACGCTTACGGCCCGGGTCCGAGACGTTCGCCAGTTCGATGTCCAGGCCTTCCAGCATTCGCGCCTAGCCGCCGACTTGCTTGGCGCATGTTTGGATATCCTTCGCCATCTCCGCACCGGTCTGGTAGCGCTTGTTAACGTCTTTCTGCAGCGCTTTGTTGATAATCTCCGCGATGCAGGGACGTTGGCGGGCAAGTTCCGGTTTCAATTCGGCAATGTCCTGGTGCGGCTCATTGGCGATTTTGTACATCAGGGTGGCCATCGATTCGCCTATGAAGGGCAGCTTCCCGGTCATCATTTGATAGAGCATGACGCCCAGCGAGAACAGGTCTGAACGTCCATCCACTTTTTTTCCAGACAGTTGTTCCGGTGACATGTAGGACGGGGTGCCCAGAACCATGCCGGTCTTGGTCCGACTCGAATCGGTGATCCGGGCAATCCCGAAATCGGTCAGCTTGACGGCCTTCTTGTTCGGCTCGTACATGATGTTGGCAGGTTTGATATCTCGGTGCACCACATTGGCTTTGTGTGCGTAATCGAGCGCCAACGCAGCCTTGAAGATGATGCCCAGCGTTATCGGCAGCGGCAGTAGGGCATCTGGCTTGGTGTAGCGTACGAGGTCGTGACCGGCGAGGAATTCCATCGCGATGTAGGCGAGATCGTGCTCCTCGCCGGCGTCGTAGATGGTCACGATATTCGGGTGCTGGAGACGCCCGGCAGTTTCCGCTTCACGGAAGAAACGTGCCTTGACCTCATCGAGTTCATCGGCCTCGAACTCCTGCGACAAGGCCATCGTCTTGATCGCGACCACACGGTTGATCTTGGGGTCCTTTCCGAGGTACACGACGCCCATCGCGCCTTTGCCCAGTTCCTTTTCGACCTCGTAACGGCCGAGCATGGGCTTCGTAATACTGCCATCGAGCAGCATGGTGGAGCCGGACTTGGACGAGCCGCCACCGATAAGCACAGTCTCTTCAAGATGCTTGGCGCGGTTAACTTTGGCCTTGATATCCCGAAAATCCGGGTTCTTTTCGGCGATGTACTGGTAGACGGCAGCAGATTTGTTGAACTTGCGTTTCGCTTCGAAATCGGCTGCGAGAGAGTAGACCGCTTCCAGCAACGCGTTATCGTGCGGGCATTTACGGAAATAATCGAACGCCATGTCGAGTTCGCCCTTCTGCTGGAACTGTAAGGCGAGCTGTCGGTTGCCGGCCGCCGAGTCGACATCAAGACGCCGGCGATCGGCTTCAGCGACGAGGTAGCGTTTGGTCGTGAGCAGAAAGTGTCCGATCGCGAGCAAGCTGGCGGCGGTCATGAGTTTGAGCCACATGCCCTGCGATTTCATCAGCCCGAGTTCAACCATGATGAGCGCGAGAAGCACACCAGCGCTGATCATGAACGCAGGGCCGGGCGCGAGCCGCGGGAGGCCCGCAATCAGATAAGCGCCGACCAGCATTAAAACCAGGAACTCCACCCCCCGCGACCAGCCCGGTTGCACGAAGAAATTCTGATTCAGAATACTCGCCACGGTATGGGCCAACACCAGCACTGGTCCGCCCACATCGCCCGTTGGGGTATGCAAAGTGGACCCAACGCCGAAGGCCGTCGCACCGAGCAGGACGGTCTTGTCTTTGAAGGTCTCGGCCGGCACTTTGTCCTGGAGCACGTCTAAAAAGGAATACACATCGAATGGCGGACGCTTGCCGTCTCGTTTGCCGTAGAAGAACGTGTTCATGAACAGCTCGCGGTCCGTCTTGATGTTCAGGTTCTTGAGCTGCACGCTATCGCCGAGGTTCACTTTTATCTCGTTGACCCCAACGTTCAGACTCTGGGCGGCGATCATCAAGGCGAGTGAGGGGAAATAGTTGTCGTAGTAGCGCACGATCAGCGGCTCGAAGCGGATGTCGCCATCCACGTCAGGCCACATGATTAAGTGACCGATGCCGGCCGCGACTTCACCAAAGGTGGCGATTGGCGGTGCAATATTGATGGTCGAACGCGGCAGTGAGTCCTGGTTCTGACCACTCGGGTCCTGAATATTCGCCTTGGGGATGGCGAAGCGCTGCACATACTCCGCGAGTGAAGCGTCAGGATTGCCGATGGGTTCGCCATCTTCCAGGTGCATCGGCAACACCACCTTCGGTCCGCTGGCAATACTCGTGGCCAGAATCGCATCGGTATTGAGTGCTTTCTCGGCGGAGTTCAGCGTTGCGGTGATTTCCCGGCCTGCCGTACCCTCGAGCGAAACATTGGCGAGCTGCGCTCTGAGACGCTGGATCCAGGTGAGGCCAGGGTCGATTTGGGCTTCTGCATAGAAAATAGTGGAGCCAATCACTTTCGCGCCAGCGGCCTTCAGCTTGTCGATCATCTGGGCGTGAATTTCACGTGACCAGGGCCAACGGCCGATGTTCTTGATGCTCTCGTCATCAATCGCAACCACGGCAATTTGGTTACCGGGATCGCGAGAGGAGAGCTTTACCCCGAGGTCGTAAGTGTCTCGTTCCAAGCCTTCCAGCAGGGTGGTCCCAAGCAGCCACGCGACCAGAAAAACCAGGGTAATGGTGATGCCGACAAAGCGGTCGGATTTCCAGAAGGCCTCTTTCATCCTCAATGAACTCGCGGTACGGATTAATGTGGTTTCAAGATGAAAGTCATAATAGCTTGAAAAATTATCAGCGAGTAGGGATAAGCATCACACACCTGAGGATGCGGTGATGGGCGCTTGGCCGTCCATCCTGGGTACGGCGGCGCTGTGGAAAATGCCGCCCGCAACGTGAGTGCTAGTGTCCGCCGGCGTCGCCTTTGCACAGAGCCTGTGTCAGCGCCACCATCTTGGCGCGTTTCTGGCGAAGTTCGCTATCGGGTAGGATCTGCTTGTTGCCGTCGTCATCGCGCGTATAGAGATAGCTGGAGTGCTCCAGTTCAACCTGTTCACGTCGCGCTTCGGTGCAGCGTTGGCGGCGTTTGGCGGTCGCGGCTTGTGCTATCGCCCGCGCCTCCTCGCGTTCGCTGCGTTCAACCGCGTATTCGTTGAGAAGTCGCGCGGTGCGTTCACGGCGGGCCGCCTCCAGTTCCGGTCCGACCCCTGGTGGTGCGCTATGGGACGCTCTGAGCTCGACTGACTCTGCCCGTGTTCCAACCGGCTTATCGCCGAAGTGAACTCTTCCGTCGGCGTCCTTCCATTTGTATACCTCGCCGGCAGACGCGGCAGTGGCGGTCAAGAGCGACAGCCACCAGACGGCGATGCGAATTAATTTATCGGGCTGCATCATGTGCGGCTGGCCGGAAGTTTCATTGTGCGTAGAAAGCGCCACGGTTTTCGGATCCGCCGTTTCGAGTATAAAAGCGCCGTCGCGTGCCCGCCAGCCCGCGTGCGCTATCGATGCGTTAGTTCACAATCGCTGAGTCGCCTTAGTGTTCTACCTGCACTGGGTTGGGAAAAAGGCGCAGTCGGTATTCGTGTTTGTCTGAAAGACTTAACCGGGGCAGGGACCGCGCGAGGCAAGTCCTTGTTACGAAAAGCCTAACCGGAGAAATACTGACGACTACAAAAAACCATGCGAAATTCAAGACCGGGATCCGCGCAGGTACGATGTGACCGTACTGGCATGGACGCCGGTACCGCACCAGACCAAACCAGCGGAAGGTAAGGGTTTGGTGCGGATCGCGAGGCCATCGTTGGAAGGTTCAGGAACGAGCCTGGTGGCGAGCCCCGGTGGTCGGCAGGATGCCAACCACCGGTTTTTTTGAGCGCGCGCTGCGCTGGTGCGCGTGGGATCAGCGTTCGAGGTGCTGCAACTTGTCCGCCACGCCCTTCCAGTCGTCCGCGTCCGGGGGCGGATCCTTCATTTCATTGATGACTGGCCATTGCTTAGTCAGCTCAATATTGAGTGCGAGGAACTGTTGCTCATCGTCGGTCAGGTCATCTTCCGACTTGATCGCTTCGGCCGGACATTCTGGTTCGCACAACGTGCAATCGATACATTCATCCGGATCGATTACCAGCATATTCGGACCTTCATGGAAGCAGTCCACCGGGCATACCTCGACGCAGTCGGTGTATTTGCACTTAATACAGCTATCGATCACTACAAAAGTCATGGTGGGTCACGGATTGTTAATAACGGCCGCATTATAGCCACAGGATCAGGCGCGCCCAACATTCCGTACCGTATGGAGCCCAAAAAACGCGATTAGTCCGACGCTCAGCCGTGCGGTGCCAGCAGCTTCATGCGCAATTGGTAGAGGATCTCCAGTGCTTGTCGGGGCGACAATTGGTCCGGGTCGATTGCGGCGAGCGCCGTGAGCGCCGGATGCGCCGGATGCGGACCGGGTTCCGGCAATGGGAGCTGGGCCGCATGTTCGTGCACCTGATTAACATACCGGGTGTTGAGCGCGTGCAGGCGTTGCCGCGCCTGCTCGATAACGACCCGGGGCACGCCCGCCAGCAAGGCCACGGCCAGGCCGAAACTCTGATTCGCGGGACCTTCGCGCACGGCATGGATGAATACCACCTGTTCGCCATGCTCGAGCGCATCCATGCGCACGTTGTGCACCTCGGGAAGGGTCGCGGCGATCGCGGTCAGCTCGAAGTAATGCGTCGCGAATAAGGTAAACGATCGATTATGTAACGCGAGATGTTCGGCGGCGGCCCACGCTAGCGACATGCCATCGAAGGTGCTCGTGCCACGTCCTATCTCATCGATCAAGACCAAACTGTTCGGGGTGGCGTTATGCAGGATGTTGGCAATTTCGGTCATTTCGACCATGAACGTGCTCTGACCGCGCGCGAGATTATCGCTCGCGCCAATGCGTGAATAGATCGTTTCCAAGGGTCCGAATTCCGCGGCTTCTGCGGGCACGAAACTTCCGCAGTGCGCCAGGATTGCGATCAAGGCCGTCTGGCGCATATACGTTGATTTTCCGCCCATGTTGGGGCCGGTGATGATCAACATGCGGCGTTGCTCTTCCAGCAATAGGTCGTTGGGTACGAAGGCGCTGGTGCCGAAACGCTCAACGAGCGGATGGCGACCCTGCTTGATCACGAGCCGGTGTTCGGTCGTAAAGGTTGGCGGCGCAAAATTGAGGGTCTCCGCCCGCTCTGCGAAACAGGCAAGCACATCGAGCTCAGCCACGGCGGCCGCCGTGCGCTGTAGCGCCTTGACCGAGTCTGCCAGCGTCGTCAGTAGCGTTTCGTAGAGCTGACGTTCGCGGGACAGCGCTTGCTCGTGTGCGCTCAGGATTTTCGTTTCAAAGCTCTTGAGCTCGGGCGTGATATAGCGCTCCACGCCTTTGAGGGTTTGACGCCGGTGATAGTCCACGGGGACCTCATCGCCGCGGGTGCGACTGAGTTCGATGTAATAGCCGTGTACACGATTGAAACCGACCTTGAGCGTGGCAATCCCGGTCCGTTCCCGCTCGCGACGTTCGAGCGCAAGGAGGTACTCGTCGGCGTCGTGGGACAGGCCGCGCAATTCGTCCAGGCTTGGGTCGAAGCCGGCGGCGAATACGCCCCCATCGCGCAACAGCACTGGCGGATTCTCGATCAGGGCGCGCGCAAGCAGGCTCGAGAGTGGCGCGTGATCGCACAACTCCGCGCGCAGCGCGTGCAAACGCGGGCTGTCGAGGTTCAGCAGCGTGTCGCGAAGACTCGGCAAAATCTGCAGTGAATGACGTAACTGACCCAATTCCCTTGGGCGCGCCGAGCGTAGCGCGATACGCGTGGAGATGCGTTCGACATCCCCTATTTCGCGCAAAAAATCGCGCAGCGCAATCGACTGGGGCGTGGATAACAGCGTCGCGACTGCCTGCAACCGCAGCGTTAATGTCGAATGTTCCCGCAAGGGCGCGTGTAACCAGCGACGCAGCAGCCGGCCGCCCATGGCGGTGACCGTGACATCCATCAGTGCCGCGAGCGTATGGCGCTGATCGCCATCGTTGCTGTCGAGCAGTTCGAGGTGGCGTCGAGTGGCCGGATCCATCAGCACACACGCACTACGTTGTTCGAGTTGCAGGGGCATGAGATGCGGCAGTTCTCCGCAATGCATTTCTTCGCCATAGGCCAGCACACAGCCCGCGGCACCCAGAACCAGGCTTGCGTGATCAATGCCAAAGCCATCGAGGTTGGCCACCCCATAGCGCTGGCACAATCGATGACGGGCCTGCTCAGAATCAAAATGCCAGGCCGGTCGCGCACGCTGAACCGGCGCAAGTTGGTGTGAGATCGAGGTTGGCGTCTCCTGTGCCATCAGGAGCTCTGCGGGTCGCAAACGCGCGAGCTCGGCTTCGAGCGCTGCAAGGGTCTCAACTTCCATGGCTTTGAAGCGTCCGCTCGCGAGATCGAGCCACGCCAGACCGTGGCGATCAGCCACGCTATGTACCGCAACCAACAGATTCTCCAGGCGCTCGCTCAGCAAGTTATCTTCGACCACAGTCCCAGGCGTGAGTATCCGCGCGACTTTGCGTTCGACGGGACCGCGGGAAGTTGCCGGATCGCCAATCTGCTCACAGATAACGACCGACTCGCCAAGTTTCAATAATCGCGCGAGGTAGTTCTCGACCGCATGGGCCGGGACACCGGCCATCGGGATGCGCTCACCGCCGGATGCGCCGCGGCTGGTCAGCACGATACCCAGCAACTGTGCCGCGCGTTTGGCATCGTCGAAGAACAGTTCGTAGAAATCCCCCATCCGATAGAACAGCAGCAGATCCGGATGGTCAGCTTTGATGCGCAGGTATTGCTGCATCACGGGCGTGTGCAGGGCGATCGGTGTGGGTGCGGACATGGCGCGCAGTTTATCAGTTGTCGGTGACCGGCCGCAGGCTCAGCCATTCTTTGCGCGCCTTGAAGGGGCCGCGCTGGTCGCTGGCTCAGTGCGCGGCAGCGTCCGGTTCCGGCGCCAGGAGTTGATCTATTGCGTGTTCCAGTTCGGCGCCACGCACCGCCAGAGGATCATCGTGCAGCGCATACTTCTCTAGTTCTGCAAAACTCTGCGCGGCCTGTCGCAATTGAATCACGCCCATGTTGTGCCAAGCCCGACTGTGCCGCGCATCGCGCACGACGACTTCTCCATACGCACGAACCGCGAGTGCGTAGCGGTTCGTGCGGGCGTAGATATTGCCGAGTTTGAACCAGGACTCAACCGAGGCTGGCGCGGCCTTGGTCAGGGCTATGAAATGCTGTTCGCTGGTGGTCCAATCCTGTTGGTCGTAAGCCGCGCCCGCCTGACGTTCAAGCGCCACCAAATCCTCTGGGCGAAGCGTGGCGGGCGCCGTAACACCGGTGCCTCCGAACTGCGCGCAGCCTGATAGCGCAATCAGGCACCAACACGCACGCACGATGGACCAAAATTTCATGCGGCATTATGGATTTCCGAAATTGCACCAGCAAGGACTAAGACCGCAGGGTTACTCACCAAAGGTTGAAAAGTGCCGTGGGAAGCCCCATCTTCCCTACCGCTTAAACATTGTCCGGGTTACTAACGAGAAGATTTATGACCACCACCACCACGAAGTCCGAAACCTTAGGTTTTCAATCCGAGGTCAAGCAACTGCTCGATCTCGTCATCAATTCGCTCTACGGCAATCGCGAGATTTTTCTCCGAGAGTTGGTGTCGAACGCTTCCGACGCCATTGAGAAGCTGCGCTTCAATGCCTTGTCGGATCACGAACTGTATGGCGGGGAGTCGGAGCTCGCGATCGATATCGAGTTCGACGATAAAGCCAGGACCATCACCATCCGTGACAACGGAATTGGCATGTCGCGCGAGGAAGTCATCAATAACTTGGGCACCATCGCAAAATCGGGGACCAAAGAATTTTTTGGAAGTTTGAGCGGTGACGCGCGATCAGATTCGCAGTTAATCGGGCAGTTTGGGGTGGGCTTCTACGCGGCGTTTATCGTCGCCGATCGCGTGGTCGTCACGGCACGGCGTGCCGACTCTCCGGAAACGGCGGGCGTGCGCTGGACCTCGGAAGGCAAGGGCGAGTTCACCGTGGAGGACATCGAGTGCAAGGCGCGCGGCACAGAAGTGGTGCTACATCTCAAGGAAGATGCCACGGAATTCGCCGATGCTTGGCGTTTGCGCGGATTGATCAAGAAATACTCAGACCACATTTCGACACCGATTCGCATGCCGGAGACCGATGAGGGAAAGTCCGGCCTTGAGACGGTCAACGCGGCGACTGCGCTGTGGTTGCGCAGCAAGCAGGAAATCACCGACGACGATCACCGTGCCTTCTACAAACATATCGCGCATGACTTCGATGATCCGCTGGCCTGGGTGCACACTAAGTCTGAAGGCAAGTTGGAGTATACGACTCTGTTCTATATCCCCAGTCGTGCACCCTTCGATCTGTTTGACCGCGATGCGAAGCGTGGCGTCAAGCTATATGTTCAACGTGTGTTCATCATGGAAGACGCGGAGCAGATCCTGCCGCGCTATCTGCGCTTTATTCGGGGGGTCGTCGATACCAAAGATTTGCCGCTGAATGTGTCACGGGAAATTCTGCAGCGGAATAAGACGATCGACACCATCAAAGCCGCTTCGGTCAAGAAAATTCTAGGTCTTATCGAAGGACTGGCTGCTGAAGATTTTGGCAAGTTCTGGCAAGTGTTCGGACGGGTGATCAAAGAGGGAGTGATCGA
>JAYTEX010000045.1:0-9702 GCA_043734785.1 Pseudomonadota bacterium
GACTGACCGGAACGACAAGTCCCGGTCAGTCACGCGCCGATCCGGCCTCAACCGCGCGCAGCACTCCACTGAGCGAAGGTTCTACCTGCCTTGGCGAGCTTCTCAATCAGAGGCGCCGGCGTCCAGTACAGATCACCATAACGCGCACGATACTTCTGCATCGCGGCATAGATCTTATCCAGCCCTACCGTGTCCGCGTACTGCATTGGCCCACCGCGGTGGCGTGGCATGCCGTAACCGTGGCAATACACCACATCAATATCACTCGGACGCATCGCGATCCCCTCTTCAAGAATCAGCGCACCTTCATTAATCATGGAGTAGAACAGCCGCTCGATGATCTCTTCGTCTGCGATCTCTAATTGAGGAATCTTCAGCGCGGTTGCTTCCGCTTTAGCGAGCGCCATTACCTCCGCGTCCGGCACTGGCGTGCGGCCTTCATACTTATAAATGCCGGCGCCAGATTTCTGGCCCAACCGTCCCTTGGCCACGAGGATACCGATCAGGCGGCAGTAGGCAGGGTCGTCAGGCTTGTCCTTCCATTCCTTATTGAGCTTATCGAAAACGTCCAGTCCTGAAAGATCCGACACTCCATGAGGACCCATTGCCATGCCCCATTCAAAAGCCACCCGATCGATCCGTTCCGGTGGCACGCCTTCCAGCAGCATGCGTTGCGCTTCGCGCACATAGGGGAAGTACATTCGATTACCGACGAAGCCGAAGCAGACTTTAACCAGCACCCCAATTTTTCGGATGGTCTTGGCGAGGGTCATGCAGGTTGCAATCACGTCTTTGGCCGTCTTCTCGCCACGCACGATCTCCAGCAAGGTCATGACATTCGCGGGTGCGAAGAAATGCAGCCCGATCACATCCTGTGGGCGCTTGGTAAAGGCGGCGATTTCATCCACATTCAGGGTCGAGGTATTGCTCGCGAGTATCGCGCCCGGCTTGCACGCAGTGTCCAGTTTTTCGAATACTTCTTTTTTGACTGCCATGGTCTCGAAAACCGCCTCGATCACGAGATCAGCAGTACCGACATCCTGGTAATCCAGCGTCGGCGTAATGAGTGACATGCACTTATCCATCTGCGCCTGAGTCATTCTGCCTTTTTTGACAGGTCCTTCGTAATTGGCCCGGATGATATTCATGCCACGGTCGAGGGCTTCCTGGTTGATTTCCTTGAGCATCACCGGGATCCCGACATTCGCGAAATTCATCGCGATCCCACCGCCCATCGTCCCCCCGCCAACCACCGCGACCTGTTTGATCTCTCGTGTCACCGTGTCTTTGGGCACGTCAGGGATCTTGGTCACTTCGCGCTCAGCGAAGAACAGATGGCGCTGCGCTTTGGACTGAGTAGAGTTCATGCACGTCATGAAGAGTGCGTTTTCGCGCTTCACCGCGTCTAAATAAGGCAGAGAAACCGCCGCCTCGACGCATTTCACGATTTGCTCAGGCGCGAAAAACCCGCGCGTATCGCGCGCCATCGCCTTGCGGTAGTCGGCAAAAAAATTGGCCGGCAATGCGCTCGCGTCGATCTCGATCTCCCGCACCTTACGCGGAGCCTTACCGTTCCTGACCAGCTCTCTCGCGAAGGCGATGGCCCCAGTTTTTAGGTCGCCATCGATGATGGCGTCTAGGACCCCCTTCTCGTGCGCGACCTTGGCCGGCATCGGCTTGCCGCTGATCATGGCGTCCAGCGCGACTTGAACCCCGGCGAGACGCGGCAGACGTTGAGTACCAGTGGCGCCCGGGAGGAGCCCCAGGGTCACCTCCGGCAAGCCCACTTGTGCCGCCGCAATCGCGACCCGGTAATGACACGCCATCGCGGTTTCGAGACCGCCACCCAAGGCCGTGCCGTGAATCGCGGCCACGATCGGCTTGGCGCAGTCCTCTATCTGGTGAACAACCTTCGGCAGCCAGGGGTCTTCGATAGGTTTATCGAACTCGGTGATATCGGCGCCGGCAATGAATGTGCGACCGTTGCATATCAGAACCGCAGCTTTGGCATTGGTATCGGATGCGAAGCGCTCGAAACAGCTGGCGAGCCCCTGGCGTACGGGTAACGAAAGGGCGTTGACGGGGGGATTGTCGACGGTAATGACGGCGATATCGCCATCGAGAACGTAACTGACTACCTCTGGCATGGGTCGAGTTCCTTCCTACTTTGGCCTTGCGGCGATTGGACGACTGCGCACGGACGGGATGCCCGCCTCGCGCAAGTGAATTGAGCGCTGGAGTATATCGCGCAGGCCCCGTCTTCGTCGCCGCCCGGAATCCGCGCGCAACGACAGTGCTCAATCCCACGCGCGGACGCCGCTCGGCTGCTGGTCACAGTGGGCCTTCCCCGACGCCTGAGTCACCTCGACTGATCCGAACGTCAGCACAGGTCTTATGAAATTCGAGCGTTCAAAATTGACTTGAACGTCAAGCACCAAAAATTTAGAGTTAACGTTAACGTCAGTAAAGAATTCGAAATGCCTGAAACGGAATACTCCATCTCCGACCTTGCTCAGGCATTCTCGATCACGCCAAGAACGTTAAGGTTCTATGAGACTAAGGGACTATTAGTTCCGAAAAGACAAGGCATTAACCGAGTTTACTCGGAAAAAGATAAGGATCTCCTGGAACTGGCATTACGGGGCAAGCGGCTCGGATTCTCATTAAGTGAAATCAAAGAAATCATAGAGTTACACGACACCTCCCAACCTGAGGATCCGCGTCAACTGTATTTTTTGCTCCAGAAGTTACATCAGAAAAGAAAAGTTTTAATTAATAAATTCAATGATATAAGAGAGACATTAAATGCTATAGACTTGATTGAAGAACGGGCCTTGGCGGCCTTGGGGAAACGCCAGCACCCACGGGTGACCCAGCTACCGCTCGACATTGATTAACGTGGGCGTCAACTTAGGCTAACTTTCGCACCTTAACTCAGCACTTAACGTTACTTATCTAGAATATGAATCAAATTCGATCAACGGTGGACACACGCTCCGCGCTCTACCAACAAAACGTTTCTGCCATGCGCAACGTCGTCGCGGACCTCAAGGCTCGCGTGGCGGAATCCACCGCCGGGGGTGGTGAGCAAGCTCGCGTGAAGCATCTTGCTCGAGGCAAGCTGCTGGCCCGGGACCGCATCGACGCCTTGCTCGATCCCGGCAGTCCATTTCTAGAATTTTCACAACTCGCCGCCTACGGGATGTATGACAACGAAGTCCCGAGTGCGGGCATCGTGACGGGCATCGGCAGGGTTAGCGGCATTGAGTGCCTGGTGGTGGCGAACGACGCCACTGTCAAAGGCGGCACCTACTACCCCGTCACCGTCAAAAAGCACCTGCGAGCTCAGGAGATAGCCCGTGAAAATCGCCTGCCCTGCCTGTATCTAGTCGATTCCGGCGGCGCATTCCTACCGAAGCAGGACGAAGTATTTCCTGATCGCGAACATTTCGGTCGCATTTTTTTCAACCAGGCGACGATGTCGAGCTTAGGGATCCCCCAGCTCGCAGTGGTCATGGGCTCGTGCACGGCGGGTGGCGCCTATGTGCCTGCGATGTCGGACGAATCAGTCATCGTGCGCAATCAAGGCACCATCTTTCTCGGCGGTCCACCACTGGTTAAAGCGGCCACCGGCGAGGTGGTCACCGCTGAGGCGCTGGGCGGTGCTGATGTGCACTCGCGGCGCTCGGGCGTGACCGACCATTACGCGCGCAACGACGCGCATGCGCTCGAAATCGCCCGCCGGATGGTCGCGAACCTGAACCATCACAAGCATCCTGGTGTCGAGATTGCCAAAGTCGAAGAGCCACTCTACTGCGCCGAAGATCTCTACGGCATTGTGCCGACGGATCTGCGCAAGCCCTACGACGTCCGTGAAGTGATCGCACGGATTGTTGATGGCAGTCGCTTCGCCGAATTCAAGGCGCTTTACGGCACCACCCTCATCACCGGCTTTGCGCATATCTTTGGCTATCCGGTCGGCATCATCGCCAATAACGGGATCCTGTTTTCTGAGTCTGCCCTGAAGGGTGCACATTTCATCGAACTCTGCTGCCAACGCGGGATCCCTCTGGTGTTTCTGCAGAACATCACCGGCTTCATGGTGGGATCAAAATACGAAGCAGGCGGCATCGCTAAAGATGGCGCCAAACTGGTGACTGCCGTCGCCTGTGCCAAAGTGCCAAAGTTCACGGTGATCATCGGCGGCAGCTTTGGGGCCGGAAACTACGGCATGTGCGGGCGCGCATACGGTCCGCGTTTCCTGTGGACCTGGCCGAACTCGCGCATTTCGGTGATGGGCGGGGAGCAGGCCGCAGCAGTCCTTGCCCAAGTCCGCAAAGACAATTTCGATGCGCAGGGCAAAGCCTGGCCGGCGGACGAAGAAGAGCAGTTCAAGGCGCCAATCCGCGCCCAGTACGAAGTCCAGGGGCACCCCTACTACGCCACTGCGCGCCTGTGGGACGATGGCATTATCGATCCGGCGGATACACGCAAGGTGCTGGGTTTAGGGATCTCGGCCGCCTTGAATGCGCCGATCGAACGGACCTCATTTGGCGTGTTTCGGATGTGATGAGAGAGACTTATGTTTGACAAAATTCTGATTGCGAACCGCGGCGAAATTGCCTGCCGCATCATCAAGACAGCTAGACGCTTAGGCGCGAAGACCATCGCGGTCTATTCCACCGCAGACACTAACGCGCTGCACGTGCGTCGCGCAGATGAAGCGCATTGGGTTGGCCCTGCGCCCTCCAATCAAAGCTACCTCGACATTCCACGCATTATTACCGTGGCTCGCGCGGCGGGTGCGCAAGCCATCCACCCGGGCTACGGGTTTCTGTCCGAGAATGCAGACTTCGCGCAGGCCTGTGACGACGCTGGCATTGTGTTCATAGGACCCGGGATCGAAGCGATCCGCGTGATGGGATCAAAGAGTGAAGCGAAAGCGTTGATGAGCCGCCATGGGGTGCCGCTCGTGCCAGGCTATTACGGCGCCGAGCAAGCACCTGAACGGTTAAGCGCTGCCGCGCGCGAGGTTGGATTGCCCTTGCTGATCAAGGCCACTGCCGGCGGCGGCGGGCGTGGCATGCGTATCGTGCGCGATTATCGCGAATTTGCAGCGGCGCTAGCCTCGGCACAACGCGAGGCCCAGTCCGCGTTCGGCAATCCCGCAGTGCTGCTTGAACGCTATATCGAGAATCCACGCCATATCGAAGTTCAAGTCTTCGGGGACTCTCACGGCAATGTCGTGCACCTTTTCGAACGCGATTGTTCGTTGCAGCGACGCCATCAGAAGGTCATCGAAGAAGCGCCCGCCGTGCTGTTGCCGGAGGCGCAACGCACAGTCCTGTTCGAGGCCGCGCTCGCGGCCGCGCGCGCGGTCAACTATGTGGGGGCCGGCACCGTCGAATTTATCATTGACCCGGCGGGCCAAGTCTTTTTTATCGAGATGAACACCCGGCTGCAGGTAGAACATCCGGTGACTGAACGGATCACCGGGCTTGATCTGGTCGAATGGCAGCTGAGAGTGGCCGCCGGCGAGCCACTGCCCTTATCGCAATCCGCCATTAAGTGCCATGGTCATGCGCTCGAAGTGCGTGTTTATGCAGAGGATCCGGCGCAGGATTTCCGGCCTTCCACCGGCCAACTGGTCCATCTCCAGTTCCCCGCGGAGACCGCGAATATTCGCCTCGATACCGGCGTCGTCGCGAACGATTCTGTCACGCCGTTCTATGACGCAATGATCGCCAAGATCATTACCGACGGTCCGAACCGCGCAGAAGCGCTACGCCAGATGCAGCGCGCATTGGCCGCGACCGAGATAGTCGGGGTGGCCACCAATATCGCCTACTTGCAGAAAATCCTGGCGCATCCCGGCTACCAGGCCGGCGGTTTCAACACCCATTTCGTCGAAGACGAACGCACGAACCTGTTGCCACAGGAAGCTGAGATCCCGCGCGATATTGGGTTACTCGCCGCACTTCACTCGCTGGGTCGCATCATGGAGTCCGAGCGCTTACGCGCCCTTCGGAGCGCAGAACCCGCTTCACCCTGGTGTTCCTTGCCTGGATTTCGCGTCAATCTGCCCACGAGATTTCAGTTTCACTATCGCGCGCGCGACACCACTGTGGTCATCGAACTCGCCAAAACCGGTGCCGCCTGGTGCGCCACGATCGGCGACGTCACGGAGGCGATCGAGCACTTCCAAGTAGATGGGAATCGGGTCCACCTGGCGCTATCCACACGGGTGATTCAGGGCACTGTCGTGGTGACGCCCAAAGACACTCAGGTGTTTGTAGGCGGCGCACACTACCGCCTACAAACTATCGTCCTGTTACCGACGGGGGAGGATGCTGACGAAATCGCCGGCAAAATGGTGGCCCCCATGCCGGGCTCGGTGATCGCCGTATTGGTTAAGCCGGGCGATAAAGTCACGCGCGGCACGCCGCTGCTGATCCTCGAGGCCATGAAAATCGAACATACGATTAATGCAACCTTCGATGGAACGGTCAGCAAAATTCTCTTTCAAGCCGGCGACCAGGTCCTAACAGAAGGTGTCGAACTGATTACCCTCGAAGCGACCGGCGAGCCGACGTAGACCAACAGAAGGCCAACAAAAAGCCAATGAGCACCGACCCCACACCTTCGCTAGAAGCCCGCGCGCTCCTCCTGAAATGCTACGACGGCGTACTGTCGACGCTCTCAGTCGCGGTGCCCGGCTATCCGTTCGGGTCGGTCGTGCCCTTCTGTCTCGATCGCCAAGGCTTGCCGGTCATCCTGATTGCGGATATCGCGCAGCATACGAAGAACATCAAAGCCGATCCGCGCGTGTCGCTGATCGTGTTCGACCGGGCGGCGAACGATTTGCAGGCCAACGGCCGTTTAACCCTGCTCGCCGATGCCAAGCTCGCGGACGCGGGAGACGAAGATACGGCCGAACGCTACTACCGCCTGTTTCCCGACTCGCGCGGTTATCACCGCACCCATGGCTTTCAGTTCTGGCGCTTGCAGCCGTGCCGTCTGCGCTTCATCGGGGGCTTCGGTGCCATCCACTGGCTGGAGCCGGCCGGGGTAATGCCGGTCAATCCGTTTACCGCCGAGGAAGAGGCGGGCATGGTCGCGCACATGAATGCCGATCACGTGGACGCCATGCGCAGGTACTGTGCGCCCCACTGGAGTGGCGATCTGAGCACAATCGTTCCGCAGTTTGCCGGCTGCGATGGCCACGGATTCCACTTGGTCGTGGCCGATCAAGTGTTCCGAATTCCGTTTGACCTACCGGTCGCAACCCCGCAAGACGTACGTAAAGCCCTGGTCGCACTGGCGCGAAAGGAGTGACGGATAGCTGAATGGTCGACGCAATGGCGACTGCTGGCTACGCGTTGACGTCGATGACGACGCGGCCTTTGATCTTGCCGGCCAGGATTTCTTCGGCCAGTTCAGGGACCCGCGCCAAGGGTTCAGTCACTGAGACCTGCGACAAAGCGTTTGCGTCCAGTAGTCGCGCCAAATCAGCCCACGCGCGTACGCGCCGCGCCATCGCGCATTGCACCGAATCGATGCCACGCAAGGTGACACCGCGCAGAATGAACGGCATCACCGAGGACACCAGACCAATTCCGCCGGCCAGGCCACACGCGGCCACGAGGCCCTCCTGCTTGGTCGATGCCAGCATCGTCGCCAACGTGGTGGCACCCACGCTGTCGATGCCCGCCGCCCAGCGTTCTTTCTCCAGCGGTTTCGCGTCGCGCGCGAGCTCGGCGCGATCGACTACCTCGCTGGCGCCGAGTTGTTTCAAATAATCTGCGAGTTCCGGCCGGCCGGTGACCGCAGCGACCTGGTAGCCGAGTTTCTTCAGTAACATGATCGCGACCGAACCGACCCCGCCAGCTGCACCGGACACGACAACAGGCCCGTGGTCAGGCTTGACGCCATGATCGAGTATCGCGTTCACGCTCAACATCGCGGTGTAGCCGGCAGTACCGATTGCCATCGTGTCGAACAGGCTCAGGCCTGCCGGCACGCGCACCAGGAAACTCCCCTTGACCCGTTGCTGCTGGGTGTAACCGCCGTTCTGGTCCTCGGACAGGCCGTAACCATTGACCAGCACGCGATCACCCACTTTCCAGTTCGCATCGTGCGACTCGCGCACAGTACCCGCGAGATCGATCCCGCACACCAGGGGGGTGCGTCGGCAGATTTTGCCTTTGCCGGTCACGGCCAGGCCGTCCTTGTAGTTCACGGTGGAGTAAGCCACGTCGATCAAAATGTCTTCGTTGCCCAGCTCGGCCGGCGACAGCGTTTTCAATCGTCCCTTGACCTTGCCGTCTTGTTCTTCTGCCACAATGGCGCGGATCATTACGCTCACGGAGGTGTCCTCATGCTGGGTGAATTGGACGGGTATTGTACGGGATGCCCACGGCATATAATCCAGGCATGAACAATCAACACTGGGACCCTGTGGTGTACCTGCGCGACGCGGGCTTCGTGCCGACACTAGGCGCGCCGCTTATCGATGTGCTCGCGCCCCAAACAGGCGAACGCATCCTGGATCTCGGCTGTGGTGACGGCACCCTGACCGCGCGTTTGCACGCCGCCGGTTGTTCCGTACTTGGCATCGACAGCAGCCCAGAGCAGATTTTGGCAGCCCGCGCGCGCGGGCTCGCGGCCGAAGTCATGGATGGCCATGCCCTACCCTTCGCGCAGGAATTCGACGCCGTGTTCAGCAATGCGGCCTTGCATTGGATGCTCGAACCCGCGCAGGTTCTGGCCGGTGTTGCGCGGGCATTGAAACCCGGCGGACGCTTCGTCGCGGAAATGGGCGGTGCGGGCAATGTAGACAGTGTCGTCGCGGCGTATGCGAGCGAATTTGCGGCCAGCGGGATCGACATCCGAGCGTATAACCCTTGGGTTTTCCCGACGGTCGCCGAGTATTCCGAACTCCTCACCGTGGCTGGCTTCGATGTCGTGGCCATCGATCTGTTTACGCGCCCGACCCCGCTGCCGGGCGATGTCGCAGACTGGCTCAGACTCATGACCCAATCATTTCTGGCCGCGGTCCCACTCGCCGAACAACCGACGCTCCTCGCGCAGGTGCGCGAACGGATCCGTGCCAAAACCCAGCGTGCGGACGGCAGTTGGGAGCTCGACTATGTCCGTCTGCGTTTCAAGGCCATCAAGCGCTGAGAGGAATCCCCATGGCAATGAACGGCGGCTGTCTGTGCGGCAAACTGCGATACCACATCAGCAGTGATGCTTCGCGTGTGTTCCTGTGTTACTGCCGCCAATGCCAGAAGGCGCAAGGCACGGCCTTTGTCGCCAGCGTCCCAGTCGCCGTCGCGGACTTCCATCTGATGAGTGGTGCGGAGTGCCTAAAGTCTTATCGATCTTCGCCATCCAAAGCCCGCTACTTCTGCGGAGACTGCGGCTCGCCGCTGTACAGTCAGGTCGACGGCAAACCCACGTTACGCCTGCGCGCGGGCAGCCTGGATGCATCGCCTGCGCTCAAGATTCAGGCGCATATTCACACCGCGGATATTGCGTCCTGGTATCAGATCAACGACACGCATCCGCGCTATCGCGAACAAGAACCTGGGCGGGCGTAACCCGCGCTTAATTTAGCGCGCGACGGGGCGCGGGTGCTGGATGATAGGCGCCAGGCTGCTTTGGACTTCGTGCGCGTTATAGGCGGTGATCAAAGCTTCT
>JAYTEX010000046.1:0-23154 GCA_043734785.1 Pseudomonadota bacterium
GTCTATCACGGCGTCCTACAGCATCATATCCAAACCCCGTTCCGCCATCGCCACCGCACGAAACATCGCGCGCCCCTTGTTGATCGTTTCTTCCCATTCCAGCTGTGGCACTGAATCTGCGACCACGCCGCCGCCCGCCTGGATATACAAACGGCCGTCCTTGATGACTGCGGTACGGATGGCGATAGCGGTATCCATATTGCCGTTCCACGAGATGTAGCCGACGGCGCCGCCGTAGATTCCGCGTTTGACCGGTTCGAGTTCGTCGATGATTTCCATCGCACGGATCTTGGGTGCGCCTGACAAAGTGCCGACTGGTAAGGTCGCGCGGAGCACGTCGATTGCGTCGCGACCTTCGGCGAGCGTGCCTTCCACATTTGACGAGATATGCATCACGTGCGAATAGCGCTCGATCACCATCTGTTCAGTGACACGCACCGTGCCGGGCTTCGCCACCCGGCCGATGTCGTTGCGTCCAAGATCAATCAGCATCACGTGTTCGGCCACTTCTTTCGGATCGGCGAGCAGTTCCGTTTCGAGCGCGCGATCCTCTTCCTGGGTTGCGCCGCGGCGGCGGGTGCCGGCCAACGGCCGGGCGGTGATCGTGTTGCCGTCGAGACGCACCAGGATTTCCGGCGAGGAACCCACGATCTGGAAACTGTCGAGATTGATGAAGTAGAGATAGGGCGAAGGGTTCAGATGACGCAAGGCGCGGTAAACATTGATCGGTGCTGCCTGCAGCGGCACCGACATGCGTTGCGAAGGCACAACCTGGAAGGCATCCCCTTCGACGATATAGGCCTTGATGCGCTCGACCGCGCGCATAAAATCGTCCTGCCCGAATTCAGACACGAAATCTGTTTCGACCACCGCATTGCGCGTGGGGCTGGCCGTCATCATAAGCGGCTGATGCAGACGGATTTCCAAGGCTGCGAGACGCGCTTCGGCATATTTTAGGGCAGAAGGATCGCGCGGATCGATCTCACACACGATCTGCATGTCGCCACGTAAGTTGTCGAAGATCACATATTCATCCGCCACCATGAGCAACATATCGGGCGTGCCCAGACGATCGGGCGGCACGCTGGCCGCGAGCCGTGGTTCGACATAACGCACCATGTCGTAACCAAAATAGCCGACCAGTCCGCCGCTGAAACGTGAGACAGGAAGATGTGGCGCGCGCGTGCGCCCTAGGAACTCGCGGACGAATTCGAAGGGATCACGGCCATCGTGTCGCTCAGTTACCTGCCCCGCTTCGATCACCTCAAGCGCTGGACCGTGGGCCCGCAAGACCGTGCGCGCGGGTAGGCCAATGATCGAATAACGTCCCCATTTCTCGCCGCCCTCTACCGATTCGAGCAGATAGCTATAGGGCCCAGCCGCGAGTTTCAAATAGATGCTGAGTGGCGTATCGAGATCGGCGAGCACGCGGCGCACGACCGGGACGCGGGTATAGCCTTGCTCGGCGTAAGCCTGAAGTTCAGAGGGTGTCATGGCGGGTATCTATTAAAAGCCCTCATTGGTGGGGATTGGAAATGTGGGTCGGGCTAGTAATGGAGGCTGTTTGGTGTGACAACCGGGCGTGATATCGGCGCGCCCAGGGCTCCCCAAGTCGCTACCTTCATCACGCGGATTCCAGTGAGGCGTAGTTTAACGCTCTGGAATGACGGAATCTAAAGCGAATGTGCGCGTTCGCCGCGCACCCTCGAGACTATCTATTAGTACGCCCACTGGCCTACGCGCAACGGTAGGTATTCGTGCCTCGCGCGGCCGCAGGCGCAGAGCACGAATACCAGACAATCCGCCAAGACGACCAGATTGCCGCGGCCAGGCCGCCTTCACGCAGGGTCAGTGCGCGCGACGGGCGAGTGGTCCGCGTGCGAGGCGCCCCGGCAGTGCGCCAGTGGGTTGATCGCCCTCCAGCATTATCTGCCCGTTCACCACCGTGTAACGAATACCGGTCGATTTCTGGATCAAGCGTTTCGCGCCGGCCGGCAAATCGTGCACCACGCTCGGCATCAGCGGTGCCACCGTGGCCGGATCGAGCACCAGTAAATCCGCGTTCATGCCTTCGCGGATAAGCCCCCGGTCGTGCAGCCCCCAGGCGGTGGCCGTGTCATAGGTAATAAGGCGTACGGCTTCCTCGAAGGTGAAGGCTTGCTTTTCGCGCACCCAGTGGCTTAGCAGATGGGTCTGCAGCGAAGAATCCATGATCTGGGCCACGTGTGCGCCGGAATCAGAAAACGTCACCACGCTGCGCGGATGACGCATCATTTCGAGCGTATGGTCCTGATCCTCATTGGCGAGAGGCTGGCGGAAGAACACCTTGAAATCGCGTTCCAAGGCGATATCGATCATGGCCTCCACCGGGTGCACACCGCGCTTCGCCGCGACCTCATCCATGCGTTCTTCAACCCCCACGTCGTTGATCAGCCACACCCAGTCCCACTCTGGTGGGCGTGCTTCAGCACCGACGATTTCTGGGCCGTCGTAGGGGCGCGTCGCGACTTCCAGCAAGCGCCGTCGCCAGTCAGGGTCGCGCAACAAGGTTTTTTGTTCAGGCAGGGGCCGACTGCGCAGATCCTTCCACACGTCCCATTGATCGAACGCGGTATAGGTTTCGAAGGACATCAAGGTCGATAGCGAGCGGCTGTGGCACTGCACGAAGATGCGTCCCCCTGCCTTCGCGGCGCGATTAGCCACTTCGTAGAACGGCCGCCAGATATCGGGCGCGATGCGCGTGCTGAACATGCCATAGGTCAGCGGCCGACCTGATTCGACACTAAGCTCGGTGAGGCGATCAAAATAATCCTGCTGGCGATCAGGCCTGCGGCCAGGGGTTTCGCTCGCGATCTCGAAGATGCCAGCGCCCACTTCGCCCATCGCATTGACCAGCGCGCGCACTTCGTCCCAGCCGGCCACACGGCTCGCCACGGGTCGATCATCCGAGGTCAAATGGTTATGGGTGCGCGAGGTCGAGAAGCCGATCGCCCCAGCCTTGATCGCCGTGCGCACTTCGTGCTGCATGCGCTTGAGTTCATCAGGGGTTGCTTGATCGCTAAACGCGCGTTCGCCCATTACATAGGTACGCAGTGCGGAGTGACCGAGATAGCCGCCGTAGTTGATGCCTTTGGGCAGCGCATCGACCACATCCAGGAATTCTGGAAAGGTTTCCCAGTTCCAGTCGATGCCCGCGAGCATCGCTTCACGCGGCAGATCTTCCGCGCGTTCGAGATTGCGGAACACGAAATCCGCATCAGCCGCGGCGCAGGGCGCGAGTGTGAAGCCACAATTGCCCATGACCGCCGTGGTCACGCCGTGGTAGCACGACGATGAGCCGATCGGATCCCAGAAAATCTGCGCGTCCATGTGGGTGTGCCCATCGACAAAACCTGGCGTCACGGCATGACCTTCGGCGTCAATCACGCGCGCCGCGCGCTCGTTTATCCGTCCGATGGTGGCGATTTTGCCGTTGGCGACGCCGATATCTGCGGGATAGGCTGGGGCGCCAGAACCATCGACGACCATGCCATTCTTGATGACCAATTCGTATTGCATTGCGGCATTTCTCTGGAAAGCGGACTGAGAGGGTAACAACTCTACCGCCAGCGGCCAATCGGTACGTTTCGCTAGAGGCCCGGATCGTTTATCGTCGAGCTGGGTGACAACACCACTCCACATCCGAGAGGAAAGACCATGCAGCAGTATTCGATCATTGATGTGGATACCCATGTCACAGAAGTCGCCGATCTCTGGACCAGCAGGGTGCCCGCCCGCATGCGCGACGCCGTTCCGAGGGTTGAGACCGATGCCGCCGGCAAGCAATGGTGGTGGCTGGGCACCGACCGGCTGCTGCCGATCGGTTTGACCGCGACTGCGGGCGTAGGGGATTTCAAGCATCCGCCGCGCGGTTACAGCGATATGCATCCCGGCGCCTTCGATGCGCTGGCGCGCCTCAACTATATGGATGAGATGGGGATCTGGGCCATGGTGCTGTATCCCAATGTCGGCGGCTTCGGCGCGCAGGAATTCCTGCGGCTGGGCGATCCCGAACTCATGTTGACCTGTGTGCAGGCCTACAACGACTGGCAGACAGAATGGGCCGCCGCGGCGCCCGAACGTTTGTTACCGATTACATCGATCCCTTTCTGGGACGTCGCGGCCGCCGTGCGCGAGGTGCGGCGCGGTAAAGCGCTGGGTCATCGCGGTATTCTGTTCACGGGCGAACCGCAAACCTTTGGTCAACCGATCCTCGGCAGTCATCACTGGGATCCATTGTGGGAAGTGGCGGTTGAACTCGATCTTCCGGTCAGCTTTCATATCGGCTCCGGCAACATGGAGGGGGGCCTGCGGCGCGACAAGGTCAAGGGCTATGGCCGCATGGCGGCATTTGCGGAATTCTCGGTCGAGCTCTTTCTGAACAACGGCCGCCAACTCTGCGATCTGCTGATGTCTGGCGTACTGGCGCGCTATCCGAGCATCAAGTTCGTATCGGTGGAGTCCGGCATCGGTTGGATTCCGTTCGTGCTCGAAGCGCTCGATTATCAATTTTTAGGGAACCGCGTCGCCGAAGATCGCCCGGAGTTCGATCGGCTCCCCTCGGAATATTTTGCGCGCAACGTCTATGCCTGTTATTGGTTTGAGCAGACCGCACCCCGGCACCTGCTCGACAAAATCGGGGTTGACAACATTCTTTTCGAAACGGATTTTCCGCATCCGACCTCCTTGTACGGCGACGAAGTCAAACGTCGCATCGAAGGCGGCCTCCGCGATTGTGATGCCGCTACCCAACGCAAGATTCTGTGGGACAACGCGCAAAAACTCTACAAAGTCGCATCACCGACTTCCTGAAATTTGTGTAATCAATAGGAGCACACCCATGTTAGTTCCTCACCTCGACGACTATGCGAAAAAATACCAGCACATTAAATTCCAGCGTGAGAACGGCATCCTGCAAGTCACGATGCATACGGATCATAAGGACTTGATCTGGGGTTTTGCGCCGCATCAGGAACTCGGTTACTGCTTCGGCGATATCGGCAGCGACCCGGAGAACAAGGTCATTATTTTCACGGGTTCGGGTGAGACGTTCATTCACAAGGAAGATCTCGGCGGTGGCACCGTCGACGCCAAAACCTGGGCTGAGCACGTATTGCCAGACGCCAAGCGGTTGCTCATGAATCTGCTCGAAATTCAGGCGCCGATGATTGCTGCCATCAATGGCCCGGCCACGGTGCATGCAGAGCTCGCGCTGCTCTGCGATATCGTGCTCGCGGCCGATCACAGTATTTTTCAGGACGCACCGCATTTTCCGAGTGGGCTGGTACCCGGCGATGGGGTGCACGTGGTGTGGCCAATGCTGCTCGGGCTCAATCGAGGGCGTTATTTTCTGATGACGGGCCAGCAACTTTCAGCCACCGAGGCACTCAGTCTTGGCGTCGTCAACGAAGTGATGCCACAGGCGCAATTGCTGAAGCGCGCCTGGGAACTCGCGCGCATTATTCGCCAGCGCCCACCGCTCACCGTTCGGCTCACACGCGAAGCGATGCTGCTGCAGGTCAAGCGCGCGATGCTCGATCAATTGCCGTATGGACTCGCGCTCGAAGGGCTCGCGGCCTGCGATTATTGGCCGAGTACGTTTGCAGCGGAGAATATTGCGAAGCGCTGAGGTCGCCGAATGTATTCTCATGCGCGTCATTCCAGGCGCGCGACGCAGTGGAAGGAATCCGGAGAGCCGCTGCGCGATTTCTGGAATGACAACGTCTAAGGCGACGAGGGTCCGTTGACCGGCGCCATTCTTGTCATGCCACCAACGCAAAACCCTCGTAACCACTGGCCGCCACTTGACGACACTTCTCGACATACGGCGGCACGCCGATATACGGCATGAAAATGCGCGGCTTGCCTGGAATATTCGCGCCCAGATACCACGAATTGCAGTGTGGGTAGAGGGTCTTGTGCGCGACTGCGTTGACGTGCTCGACCCACGCATCTTCGGCGCTGCGGGTGGCCTCGATTTCGCGCAGCCGGTGTGCCCGCACATACTCGATGCAGTCAGCGATCCAGTTCACATGCTGCTCGATGGACGGCACCATGTTCGAGAGTACCGAGGGACTGCCTGGTCCAGTAATCGTGAAGAGATTCGGAAAGCCCGCAGTCGCGAGGCCGAGATAAGTCCGTGGGCCTGCCAGCCATTTCTGCTTGAGCGTAAGACCGGCACGGCCGCGAATATCGATCTTGTCCATGGCGCCGGTCATGGCATCGAAGCCCGTCGCGAAGACCAAACAATCGAACGTGTACTCGGTGTCGCCTACCCGCAGACCCTGCGGTGTGATCGCTGCGATCGGCGTCTCACTCACATCCACTAAGGCCACGTTCGGGCGGTTAAATGTCGCGTAGTAGTCGGTATCGAGACAGAGCCGCTTGCATCCCAAGATCTGGCGCGGGGATAGTGTCGCGGCAACTGCCGGGTCTTTCACGATCGACCGAATTTTGTCGCGAATGAACTCGGCCGCAGTGTCATTGGCCACCGGATTGATCAGCAGATCACTGAACGCGGCAAGAAAGCCCAGTGACCCTTGCTGCCAGCGTGACGCGTATTCTTTTTCACGCTCCGCCGTCGATACCTCGAGCGCGGATTCCGTGCGTTGCTTGAAATCAACGCCAAACGGCTCCTGCCAGTTGTGCGCGCGAAAGGCCGCATAATCAGCCTTGATCTTGGCGACAGTAGCGGGTTCGAGCGGCGCATTGTGGGCGGGCACGGCATAGGTCGCGGTGCGCTGGAACACCTGTAAATGGGCGGCTTGTGCCGCGATCAAGGGGATCGACTGCAGCGCCGAGGAGCCGGTGCCAATGATGCCGACCCTCTGGCCCGTGAAGTCGACGCCTGCATGCGGCCAGTGTCCGGTGTGGTAAGTCGGGCCTTTGAAACTGTCGCGCCCCGGGATTTTTGGCAGGCTTGCCGATGACAGACAGCCGGTTGCCATGATGCAGAAGTGCGCGGTGACTTCCTCTTGCGGATCAAGCTGAATGCGCCAGCGACTGGCTGCCTCATCGAAATGCGCCGCCATCACGCGCGTATTGAATTGGATGTCGCGTCGCAGATCAAAGCGATCGGCGACATGATTCACATAGCGCAGGATCTCGGGCTGGGTCGCGTAGCGCTCGCTCCAGAGCCATTCTTGCTGCAATTCGGGTGAGAACTGATAGGAGTACTCCATGCTCACCACATCACAGCGCGCGCCCGGATAGCGGTTCCAATACCAGGTCCCACCGGGACCGCTGCCCGCTTCGATCACGCGCACGCGCAGACCAAGCCCGCGCAGGCGGTGCAGCATGTAAAGGCCGGCAAAGCCGGCACCTACGATCACGGCGTCCAGCGATGGGGAATTGCTTAGGTTTTCTTCGAACACAGAGATGCTCCTGGAAATGGGTCAACGAGCTTACGTCGTGATAGTCCGTAGGATACCGCGCGCCGGATGTCGCAGTGAACTCACTCGCTCACTCTGTCCACGTGACCCAAACGGACATACACTCAACGCGCCAGAAAAAAGCGATCCTATTGAGGGGAAGTCTATGCGTTTAGCTGTTCACGGAGCCGCTCTGTGGCTGGTCCTGCAGGCCGCCACCGCCACCGCCGCCGACACCGCCCAGCCCGTCACCCAGGCGCGACTGACGGCGGGGACGGAGAACACCGCCGATTGGTTGATGTACGGCGGCAACTACGCCAACTGGCGCCATAGTCCACTCGCCGACATCAATCGTGACAACGTCGCCAAGCTGCGCCCCGCCTGGATCTTCCAGCCCGGCATCCCGGGTCAGTTCGAAACTTCACCAGTCGTCGTCGATGGCGTCATGTATGTCACTGCCTCGTATAACAATCTCTTCGCGCTCGATGCAGCGACGGGAACGATGCTCTGGCACTATGAACACCAGATGCCGAGCAACGTCCAGATCTGCTGCGGCCCAACCAACCGCGGGGTGGCGGTGGCGGGCGACAAGATCTTCATGGGCACCCTGGATGCGAGACTCATCGCGTTTAAGCGGGAGACTGGCGATATCGTCTGGAACATCAAGATGGACGAGTTCGCGAACGGCTACAGTTCGACCGCGGCGCCGCTCGTGATTGAAGACAAAGTGATCATCGGCATCGCAGGTGGCGAATACGGTGCGCGAGGTTTTATCGACGCCTACGACGTGAACACCGGCAAACGCCTCTGGCGGCGCTACACGATCCCCGGCGAAGGCGAACCGGGGGTGGAGACCTGGGCCGGCGATTCCTACAAAACCGGCGGCGGCCCGGCCTGGGTCACGGGCACTTACGATCCGACCAGTCGTTTGTTGTACTGGGCAGTCGGCAATCCATCACCCGATTGGAATGGTGATCCGCGCGAGGGCGATAACCTCTACACCAATTCCGTGCTCGCGCTCAATCCAGACAACGGCGACCTAAAATGGCATTTCCAGTTCACGCCGCACGATGTGTGGGACTACGACGGCAACACCGGCCTGTTCGTGATCGATGTCGAGCATCAGGGCAAAGTGGTCAAAGCGGTTGCCCAGCCTAATCGCAACGGCTTCTTCTACGTGCTCGATGCGGCGAGCGGCAAATTTCTGCGCGGCACGCAATACACTGACACTTTAAACTGGGCCAAGGGACTCGATCCCGTCGGCAGGCCGATCTTCGATCCCAAGTTCAAGCCCATGGCGGGTGGCAACCCGGAATGGGTGTGTCCGGGCAATGTCGGCGGGCAAAATGGCTCCTACACGGCGGCTTACAGTCCACAGACGAAATGGATCTATGTCCCCGTGATCGAGTCCTGCGCCAAGATGGAGAAGCAGGCTGCGGTGTTCCTCAATGGCACGCCGTATTGGGGTGGCGGTCCCGGCGAGACGCAGGCCGAAGATGGCGCCTCCTATGGTCACTTCTCGGCCATCGATCCGGCGACCGGCAAGGTCATGTGGCGCCACAAGGATGAATGGCCGATGGTGGGCGGCACCCTGACTACCGCTGGCGGTGTGGTCTTCACCGGCGACCAGCGGGGTTATGCGTTGGCTTTCGACGATCGTACCGGAGAGCAGTTATGGCAGTTTCAGACAGGCTCGATGATTCGCGGTCAGCCGATCAGTTACAAGATAGGCGCCAAACAGTATGTCGCGATGCCGAGTGGTGGCGGTGGACTCGCGGTCACCATTATCGGTGAAAACCCCAAGGTAACCTTGGGCGCCGCGTTGGTCGTGTTCGCGTTACCGTGAGGGCGCGCGTGGCACCCGCACAGCACAGGCTGCGGCGATGTTGCGGCGGTCTGGTCGGTGTGATGTTGGGCATGATGGCGCTGAACGTGGTGGCCGCCCAGCCAGCGCTGCGGGTGTGTCTGTTGTCGCACAATGAGCCCTATGCATCGCGCACCACAGACCGCGGGTTTGATCTGGACCTCGCGCGAGAAGTCGCCGCCGCCGTTGCGCGGCCGCTCACGCCCGTGTGGACCGACAATCCCACTACCATCCAGGAAATCGACGACAGCGACTTTCCAGTTCAGCGTCTCGCGAAGGGTGCGTGTGATGCAATTTTCAGCATGCCCGGCCCTGCACGCGACACCCTGAAGGGCATGCCCGAACTGGCCATGGGAGTGGCGTATTACGGCGCTGCCTTTGAGCTGATCGGGCCACCCGCCACGGCGCCGTATCTCAAAGCCTTGCGTGGCAAACCGGTCGCGATCCAGGCCCAGACCATTGCGAGTTTTGCGATCGCGATATTGCGCGGCAAGCAACGCACCTACTTCTCACCATTGGCCGCACTCGAGGGCGTGCAGCGCGGAGACGCCGTGGCGGCCCTGGTGTGGGGGCCGAGCGCAGGTTGGCAGTTGCTGCAACATCCCACGCTCAAACTCAGCATCGCGAAGGATTATGCGCCACCGCCGGCGCTGGCCTGGAATCTGCACGTGGCGACGCGCAAGCGAGACCATGCGTTGCGGAGCGCTATCGATAGCACGCTTAAGAAACTTTCAGAGCAGGGTCGTTTGCAAGCGATCGCGGCGCGTTACGGGATCCCGCTGCACGCGCCCTTCGCCGTGACCTACAGCCTGACCGAAATCAACAAGCTGCGTGAGCGGCTGTGAAAAGTTCGCGCGCCGAGGAGTGTGAGTAGGGATTGTAAGCGGGGATCAAGCGCTTGCAGCTTAACTCTGTATCAATGATTGCTCCTACATCCAGCGACGAATCGTCCTTCGGAGTTTGCTTGCTGGCGACCGATCGTTCACTGTCGCCGATGGTACTGGCGCGCGAAGTCGAAGCCCGCGGAATCGATATGTTGTTTCTGCCTGAGAACAGCCATATCCCACTCAAGCGTAAGCAAGACTGGCCTTATGCCGAGGCCCTGCTCGATCCCTTGTCCAGACTCTATGATCCCTTTGTCGCGCTGAGTGCCGCCGCCGCCGTTACTACTCGCCTGCTGTTGGGTTTCGGCGTTTGTTTAATGACGCATCGCGATCCCATCAACACCGCCAAGGCGGTGGCTTCTCTCGATTTATTGTCAGGTGGACGGGTCATTCTCGGCGTGGCCGGCGGCGCGCTCGATGAGGCCATGCGCAATCACGGCGCGCCGTTCAAGCAGCGCTGGCAGATTGTGCGAGAACGCACGCTGGCGATGAAAGCAATCTGGCGAGACGAGGTTGCCGAGTACCATGGGGAGTTCGTCAACTTTGATCCCATGTGGTCGTTTCCGAAGCCGCTGCAGGCCGGGGGACCGCCGATCTGGATCGGATCGAATTCCAAATGGGTGCCCGATCGAGTCGCAGACTATGCAGACGGTTGGATCGTGTACAACGGGCGCTATGCAGGCGACGCAGCACACGATTTGCACAAGGCGTGCGACAAACAAGGTCGCAATTTCGCTGATGTCTCGCTGATCTTGATGGACGCGCCGTGGGACGCTGGTGAAGCGAGTGGTTTTATGGCGCAGGGCTATTCAAAACTGATCTTCTTGGTGCCGCCCGACAGCGGCAGCATCGAGGTCTCGCTCGATCGCATTACCCGGGTGATGACCCAACTGCGCGCGTGAGCCCGCGACCGCACCGACTCAAGCGTCGTTGAAAGCGATGCCTTCGTAGATGCAGCCCAGCGCGCGCGGCAGTCGTGCCAGGTAGGCACTCTGCACATGCTTGAGCGCAAAACCCATGCTGACGATTTCTTCGTCGATGAATTGCAGGGGTTGCCTGGCGCCGCTCAACAGACGATGCAGCGGTGCGCAGCGCCGCTGCCAGCGTGCGACAGCGGCGTGCCGGCTGAGGCCGTATTCCAGGAACAACAGACGGCCACCTGGCTTCAACACACGCCTGATCTCTTCGAGCGTACGCGAAAGGTACGGCGCGGCGCTCAAGGCGAACGTGCTGATCACCGTATCGTAGGCGTGGTCCTTGAGCGGTAATAGATCGAGCGACCCCTGTCGCAGATCAACCGGGAAGGGCAGTTGCCGGGCGGTTCGCCGCACCCCGGGGTGCGGTTTTCGGGTAGTCACCAGGGAGGTTAACGAGGTGATGCTGTGCGGATAAAGAAAAAGATTCGCGCCACTTTCGCCGCCCAGCTCTAGAACGTGTCCTAGCGCCGCCTCAGCCACGCGTTGGCGCACCGCGTAGATGCTGCTCAGGCGGTCCTTGATATCAAACCCCGGCTCGATCGCGCTGCGGCCGGTCATCGCAGGCACCGGCGGCTCATTATTCGCGCCACGGTGAATCAGGCGTCGCGCCCTGCGCGGTGTCGCTAGGAGGTGGCATTGGAATCCCGGCATCCCGATAGATTGCGTTGAGTTGTTGTCGTGCGCCGTTATGCCCCTGTCGTGCGGCGGCACGGTACCAAGTCACCGCCTCAGCTTCGTCAGGTGGCGCGCCGTGTCCGCGGCGATAGGTTTCCGCCAAGGAATACTGTGCTTCAGCCAAACCGCCATTCGCCGCGCGCTTCAACCACAGCAGTGCTTCACCGTCGGCGCCAGCATCAGACTGTAATGTCAATAGCAGGCGTGATAGCACAAACTGCGCTTCGACATCGCCACCGTCTGCAAGTACTTCAAGATCGCCCTGGGTGCCCGTCATGTCTCCCGCCGCGAGGCGCTTCTTAATCTCGGCTAACGGTGGTGTCACGCGGCGAGTCGCGGGCGCTGATACCGTGGTGGGAGCCGGCAGGCTGTCGGGCGCGCCGGGAATTCGATCGACCACGATGCCGTGGGCACGTGCGAGTTCGATTGCGCGCAGTTCATCGTCGGACACCGTGGCGGGAATTATCCTGCTGGGAGCATCGGCTGACGACGCGATATCTGCGTTCGCTGCCGGGGTCGCCGTGGCGGCCACGGTAGCCGGAGTCACGGGTATCGCCGCCGGCGGCGGAACACCCGCTGCGCGATAAAATTCGTTGACATTCTTCCGCGCGAGAACATGCCCTTGGTCGGCTGCTAGACGGTAATAGGTGAACGCCCAGTCATCGTCCTGTGATACGCCTTCACCCAGCAGATAAAGATTGCCGAGGCTGAACTGAGCATCTGCATTGCCACCTGCGGCGGCCTGGGTGAAGTAGCCAACGGCGCGCTGTAGGTCGCGTGTGACCCCTTCGCCCTTTTGATACAAGCCGCCCAACCGCACCATGGCATGGGTATCGCCGGTCGAAGCCAGTGTGGAGTAGATCGGGAGAGCACTTGCATAATCACCGCGGCGGAGCGCCGCTTCAGCATCATCGAAGTTTGCTGCAAACGCGTTAACGCCACTGACGGATGCCAGGATCACGGCCACGAGCGCCGCACGCAAATGACTTGGCGGATAGCTTCTAAAGAGATCGAGGGTATTACGCTTCAAGGATACAACTTCGTGGCTGCGCGTTTTCAGTGGCGCGCTGGCGCGGGATTATAGGGAGATATGGGATCCAGCGCCAATCAGCGCGGATCAGACGGCGTGTAGGTGTCGCGTGCCGCATTGTTGTTAAGACGTGCGCTGGTTCACGCGTCCTCAGTCGCTTTAGGGGTGGCGCCCGGTGTCGTTTCCCTCTGCTGACCAGCCTCCAGCGCCCAGGCGATAGGGCGCTTGTGCCGCTGTCGTGTCGTTGTGCGTAACGATCGGATGTGCCCACAACCCACCATGGCTAACGACGTAGCGAAAGTTGCCGCGCGCCTCTGCGGGCAACGCGGGCAGGGTGCGGCGCTGAAGTTGATACTTATCCCAGTCGAACACCAAGACCCCTCCGGCCTGAACATCATCCGCCCCCACCCCGATCACGAGTTCCGGGACATGGTTACCGTCGATATCTCCCCACCAGCAAGCCTCGATTGGGCGGGATTCAGGCGCAATCATTCTATTTAGTGGCTGGTTGTCGTCTAAAAAGGAAATTTCGATACTCGGCCCCCAGGCTTCGTCATCCCGTTCACTACGCACTTCAATGTGCAGATTCGGGCCTGCCAGTTCGCACGAGGCCGGCGTCCCGGCGGGCACCGATAGGGACGCGCTACACCCCAGGGTGATAGCCGTAAACTTCAGAATCGACTTAAACACTGCTGGATTACCTCCGTATCGTGCGCGCAAGAGGCGCGCTGAAAAGCCCTACGCCCGCCGTCGAGGAACACAAACACCTTGAATTGGTGAAGCCTCGGTCGTAGTATTAGCACTACTCGTCATCGAGTGCTAATAGAATTCTATTGGCATTTTACCCAAAGAGTTTAGAAGGAGAGACATCAGATGAAAATTCGCCCATTGCACGACCGCGTGCTGGTTAAGCGTCTGGAAGAGGACAAAACCTCGCCAGGCGGTATCGTGATCCCGGATTCCGCCGCAGAGAAGCCCATTAGGGGCGAAGTGGTCGGCGTTGGCAACGGCAAAATTCTCGACAACGGCCAAGTGCGCACCCTCGACGTCAAAGTCGGAGACAAAGTGCTTTTCGGCAAGTACTCGGGTACCGAAGTCAAAGTCGACGGCGTCGAGCTCGTCGTGATGCGTGAAGACGACATCATGGCGGTCCTCGGTTAAGCCGGTTCCGCACGGATTCAATTGCTAAGAGGAATTATCAATGGCAGCTAAAGAAATTCGCTTTTCCGATGACGCCCGCCAACGCATGGCGCGTGGCGTCAACATCCTGGCCAATGCAGTCAAGCAGACGCTCGGACCCAAAGGTCGTAACGTAGTGCTCGAAAAGAGCTTCGGCGCCCCAACCGTCACCAAAGATGGCGTGTCGGTAGCGAAGGAAATTGAGCTCGAAGACCGATTCGAGAATATGGGCGCGCAGATGGTCAAAGAGGTCGCCTCGAAGACCTCCGACGTCGCTGGCGACGGCACCACCACCGCCACCGTGCTGGCTCAGGCCATCGTGCGTGAAGGCCTGAAGGCCGTCACTGCGGGCATCAACCCGATGGATATCAAGCGCGGCGTCGACAAAGCCGTCACCGCTGCAGTCCTCGAGTTGAAGGCAATCTCCAAGCCATGCACGGACACCAAAGCGATCGCGCAGGTCGGCACCATCTCCGCGAATGCTGACTCCAGCATTGGCGAGATCATTGCACGCGCGATGGACAAGGTCGGCAAGGAAGGCGTGATTACCGTTGAAGAAGGCTCCGGTCTGGACAACGAACTCGACATCGTCGAAGGCATGCAGTTCGATCGCGGCTACCTGTCGCCCTACTTCATCAACAACCAGGAAACGATGAACGTCGAACTCGACGAGCCGCTGATTCTGGTCCACGACAAGAAGATCTCGAACATCCGCGATCTGCTGCCAATACTCGAAAGCGTCGCCAAAGCTGGCCGTGCGCTGTTGATCATCTCGGAAGACGTGGAAGGTGAAGCGCTCGCGACACTCGTCGTGAACAACATGCGCGGCATCGTTAAGGTCTGCGCAGTCAAAGCACCTGGTTTCGGTGATCGCCGTAAAGCCATGCTCGAAGACATCGCGATTCTGACCGGTGGCACCGTGATCTCCGACGAAGTGGGCTTGAGCCTTGAAAAGGCCGACTTGAAAGATCTCGGTCGCGCCAAGAAGGTCCAGATTACGAAAGAGAACACGACCCTGATTGACGGCGCTGGTGACCAGAAAGTCATTGAAGGTCGCGTGCAACAAATCCGTACCCAGATCGAAGAAACCACTTCTGATTACGACCGTGAGAAGCTGCAAGAACGCGTGGCGAAGCTCGCCGGCGGTGTTGCGGTCATCAAAGTCGGCGCGGCGACCGAAGTTGAAATGAAAGAGAAGAAGGCTCGTGTCGAAGACGCGCTGCATTCGACTCGCGCGGCGGTGGAAGAAGGCATCGTCCCAGGGGGCGGCGTGGCGCTAGTGCGCGCGCAGGCCAAGGTCAAGGCCGTCAAGGGTGACAACGCCGATCAGCAGATCGGCATTAACATCCTGGCTCGTGCACTCGAAGAACCCCTTCGTCAGATCGTCGCCAATAGCGGTGACGAACCGTCAGTCGTGCTGAACAAAGTGCTGGAAGGCAAAGGTAACTTCGGTTACAACGCGCAGACCGGTGAGTACGGTGACATGATCGCGATGGGCATTCCGGACCCGACCAAAGTCGTGCGTTTTGCGCTGCAGAATGCGGCATCCGTGGCTGGATTGATTCTGACCACCGAATGCATGATTGCTGAAGCGCCGAAGAAGGATGCTGGACATAACCATCCGCAAATGCCGCCAGGCGGCGACATGGGCATGATGTAAGACTTTAAGCATCACGTAGTCTTTGAAAGCCCCGCTTCGGCGGGGCTTTTTTATGGTGCGTAGCGCGCCTCGCTGGAGCGCACCTTGTCGTTGCTGGGCGACGCGAGTCCACACGACCCCGATATTGATTCCATGGCTTTCTTGCCTGTGACGAGTCGCGCGGGATCACTGCTCGCCCGCCAAGCGTTCTTATTTTGCGATTCTGCCTAGTGGTCGACAAAAAATCGCGAGAATTGGCAGCAACCATCCGACATTGCTAATCGCTTTGCGTTTCGAAACACGCTTGGCAAGCATCTTGCTGTGGTTATTTCAGGTAGATTGGTCAAGGCGTCTTTAGCGCCCGACAATCAGTGCCGATAGACAGACCACAAAGCGAGGTGCCGGTATGCCGAACAGCTCTTCGATCGTGACCAATGTCAATGTCCAGGACTATTTCTATGCGCAGATTGAGGCCAGTCTCGCGCATCAACAGGTTGCCCTGGGCTTAACCACCGTCCATTACCTGGCGCGACTGCTGACAGATTTTACGAATCCTCAGCAGCTCTTCGAGCACACAGCGCAGGGATGGGAATTCAAGCCGCTCGCAATGCACTACGCGGATGCAGTGTATGCAGACGGCGCACACCAACGGAACTTCGCACTGAAACGTCTGGGTGACATCGCGCTTTTCATCTCTGGCATGTTCGCAGGAAGCCTTACGCGAAAAATCGTAGGGCTTGATTATTACGCCGCCATGGGTGGCGCCGCCTACCGCGATTTGCACGCCTTGATCACGGCTCATCTGGGCGATACCGTAACGCCGACACCCTTCGCCGAACTCGCCACTAAATTCATCACACTCGTTGATGTGCTGGCAGAAGTGGCGGAGGAGTCGCACCTCGGGGTGCAGCACGATGTTTTGCGCGACTACGAAATTTGGTTGCGCACGAACAGCCCGCGCGCGCTGAACAAGCTGCATCGTGCGGGTATCGTTCCGAACCGCGCGGCCTTGAGTTTAACGCAGCATTAATCGCGATGGTGCTCGCCCAGATCCAAGCTGAACTCGCGGCGATCTACCAAACGCCACTGAACTACGACATCAACGATTTCCTGATTACCGATGCGGGCTTGGCCGCTACGCTGACACCGAGTCACGCATCCATGAATAATCAGGAACGCTTATTGGTCCGGTCTGGTGTCGATGATCTTTGCCTGTCGCTCTATATCGATGATTCGGTGGTAATGCGGCTGAGCGTCGATGATCCAACGGCACTGCTCCATGAAGGCAATTTCGAGGCGTTTCTCATCGCGCTCGAGGGGGTGAGTCATCTAAATTATGTCATCTGGAATGGTGAACGTGACAATCCGGTGACGCTCTTCGAACTCGAGCTGCAAGCGGAAATCGATAAGTACGTGACCTGCACCAAGCTTTTCAGCGCCCAACAAGGCGGCAATATCCCAGGGGCCCTGCATCGCGTGCTATTTGATTCGAGTCATTTCGACACTGCGCTCGATTCGGTCGAACTGCAGCGCTATCAGGATGCTAACTACTTCGCGGCCAAGTACTGCGCGGCGCTGCGTCGCCGCTTTCCAGGCCATCACGGGCAACCCAGTTTCCTGCGTGAGCTGCGTGCGTTCTATCGCCTTACGCGTAACGAAAAGGTACAGCGAATCCGCGCCGTGCATTGAGCGCATCCCGTATGCACCGCCTCAGTCGCTAATTTTTTTGTGTAAATGCGGCAGCGTGGTCGGGTCCCCAGCCTGCATGTAACGGGCTTCACCACCAGTGCGCGTGACGTTTTCGTAAACCCCATCGTCGCGCTTTACGAGCTTGGTGAAACCCATGTTCTTGAGCTTCGAGTTGGCGATCGGAATCGCAATGCTCGGCGCCGATATCACCTTGCGCACTGGCGCCAGAAAGTCCGTGTCACCCAGCGATGTTTGCGCGGCATAACACACCTCACCCCAGGTCGTAAGCTCGACGTCGATGCCGTGCCTCACGGCCACCGTGGTCGTGTTCGTTTCGCAGTAGTAATCATAGACAGGCATTGTCGCGGTCCTTGCCAATTTCACTGTTACTTGAAGTAAGTGCTAGGCGTTCATTGAGATGGCGGTAACGATTGCCGTTACTACAAGCGTAAAGCGCACGGCGCCACCATCGCAACCGCCACGAATTTACCGGCGCGTTAGGATTCCTCCCGCATTGCCGGTGAATCAGTTCTGCGCGACGTCGCGGCTGATTATGCGCGCGCGAATGATCAGCCAGAATTGACGGCGAGAGCGCCGGCGAAGGGCGCAATGTCAGGGGTGATAATTTTGCCCATGCGCATCACGCGCCGCCATTCCTCGTTGGTCAAATCTCCACGATGGTATCGCTGCAGGTCTTCGGCCAGTGCACCGAACTCCTATACGCGCTCGGTGATGTAGAAGACCTCGGCCAAGCGCAATTTCGCGGCCAAATTGCGCGGCGCCGCCACAATCACCTGTTGTAGCAGGCGCGCCGCGTCTTGATAGCGGCCGTTCGCGATGCTCGCGTCGATATCGTTCTGAGTGTCATTCAGAGAGGGGGCCAGCGTGCTGAGTGCTTGCGTCACGTCCATAACGTCCAAAGCCGTGGCCCTGTCGAGTGCTATTAAATCTTCATAGGGCGGGGCACGACGCGTGGTCTGCCGCTCCGGCCCTTCCTGCGTACGACGACCCGCCTTGGTCGCCACTTCCGCTTTTCGTTGCGCTTCCCGAGCTACGAACGCGGCCTCCAGATTGCGCCGCGCCTGGCGCTCTCGCCGCACATAGGTGATCACCGCGACGGTCAGAATTGGCGCGAACAGCAAACCAATCAGCAAAGGGCGCCATCCATTATTCGCGGGCTTGGGGCTGTAGGAGTCGAGGGTCCTAGAGATAGGAGGTGTACTCGCTGGCCTGTCATTGACGGCGTCCGTTGGGGGTGCCGCGTGCGCAGGTTCTATTGCGGCGACCGGAGCCACCACCACGACAGGCTGCTTAGTAGCTACATTAGGCGCTGTGATCGGCGCGCCTATTGCGTACTGCGCCCGAATCGCTGCAAATTTTGCATCCAAATCGGCGAGCTTTTTCGCCAACACCGGATCACGTCGCGATTTCGCGACGGTCGCACGCGGCGCCTCCACCGTCGCACTCAGCGGTGCCTCGCTCTCGCTCGCGAAAAAGGCCTCCGTGCTCGTCTCTGCGGAGCGCTTCCTCTCAGTGGCTGGCCTAATCGTGGCGGCACTTGCGGTCGAAGCGGCTTTGTCCGCGGTTGGTAGTCGCAATGTCACGCCAAGTTTCAGCCGATTGATGTCTCCATTGACGAAGGCATCCAGGTTCGCGGCATGCAGCGCTTGCAGAGTGGCGTTGAGTGAAGACGAGCCCCGCACGCTTTTTGCGATCGCCCACAAAGTTTCACCGCTGCGCACCGGTCCATACTCCGTGCCAGTCAAGCTTGCGGACTGAGTGGTGCTCGCGCTCGTACTCACAGAGGTCTGTAACGACAACTTCCGCACACGGTTGCGATTCACGCTTGGTGCCGGCAGTGCTCGCAGATGGATGGTATACACGCGCGACAAGGTTTGCGGACCTTGCGCCGCGCGCAGACGAAAACTGAATTCCGTCACGTTGATCGGCGTCGCTGATCGCAAACGAATCACCGAGTAGCCATCCGCTAAGTGCTCAACGGTGCTGGAAATGGCACTCAGCAAGGTGGCGGTGGAGGTAGTTTGCGGCGAGAATAAATCCGGTGCGAGGGTCACGATCATTGGTGCCGCACGTTCATAGGGCGCGAGATAAAGTTCAATCGTCGCGTCCAGGATCTCGCTGGTGCGCGATCGGGCATTGACTTGACCGAGATTAAACGCGCCTGCCACCAGAGGAAACGCCACAAGCGGCAGTGAGAGCATTAGCCGCTGGACCGTTATTATCATTTTGACCTCCCATGAGCCGCTGGGTGGTGCGGCGTGTCCCACTGAAAATCCAGACCGATCAGCGTAGGTGTTGTTGATTGTGTTAAACAAAACAAGGTCTGGTCAATGAAAATTCACCGGACTGCGTGGTTTCAAGCTTTATCGACACCTATGGCGCCGAACTTCACCAGATTAACGGGGTAGAAGACTGCTTCCATGGCTACTGAACGCTTTGATGGACGCTTTTTCTCGCGCTTCTATTATTCCCGACGCACCCGAGTAGCGGCGCCGTTGGACTATGTGGCGCGCGCCCGACTGCTCGCAGCTTTCGCCAATTTGCATCACCTGCGGGTGCGTCGCATGCTCGATGTCGGCGCGGGTGCCGGGTATTTTCTGCGCGCCTTAGCGGCGGCTTTCCCGGGTGCGCAAGGCACCGGAATCGAAATCAGCGATTACGCCTGCGCGCGTTACGCGTGGATCAAATCCTCGATCACGGATTACGTTGCACGCAAGCCATTCGATCTCGTCGTATGCCACGACGTGTTGCAGTATCTCGATCGCGGTGCCGCTGTGCGCGCGCTGCAGAATCTCGAGATTTTGTGCAGCGGACTGCTCTACTTAACCGTGTTAACGCGCGAAGACTGGCACCTACATTGCGATCAGTCACGCACTGACGGCGAGGTGTATTTGCGCACGGCAAAGTGGTATCGCCAGCATCTGCGCCGCGGGTTTCAACGGCTAGGAACGGGGGTCTACATTGCGCGCGCCGCCGCGCCGGTGATCTTTGCGTTAGATGAACTTCAATGACGTGCTACTTGAGCGCGATGAACTTCAAGGCGACGCCGTTGTTGCACCAGCGTTCATGACTGGGCGCCGGCCCGTCGTCGAACCGATGCCCTTGATGACCACCGCATTTGACACAGTGGTACTCAGTGCGAGGAATAATGACCTTGAAATCCAGTTCGGTCGCGAGATGCCCAGGAATACTCGTGAAGAAACTGGGCCAGCCTGTTCCGCTGTCGTATTTCATCTCTGAGGTAAACAGCGGCAACGCGCACGCGCGGCACACGAACAAGCCCGCGCGTTTCTCAAGATTCAAATGACTCGAGAACGGCGGCTCGGTATTGTCCTCGAACAGGACCTGGAAACTGTCGTCAGGGAGTTCGGTTCGCCAAGCTTCGTGCGGTTTGTCCAAGGATTTCGGATCAGTCGCAACTTTGGCGGCAGGATTCAACAGCGTACGCCAGCGTTCCTGGAGTTTGATGATGGCCGCCGGCGTCTCACCGGCCATTAGTCGCCAAGGACTGAACCAGAGCGAAAGTGCAATAAGCTGTGTAAAAACGGCTCGACGTTGCATGGGATTATCCTCAAAATTTCACGTTTACCCATCTGGGGCTAAGGTAATTTCGGTTATTCGGCAAACTGCCGAACGCCGCGGGCCTGTCAATGGTTAGAGCCAGTCGCGCGAGAAAAGTTTGGTCGTGCGCGCGGCCGCTTAAGTTTCGCCCTAACCAGCGAAATAGCGTGCGAGATAATCCTCGAAACTCATGCTTTCATCCGCTTCCAGGGTCTTTTGTGAATTCAATGATTCCTCCGCAATCGTGCGGAACTGTCCCGTGACCGAATCCGTCGGGGGGTGGGCCCGGAAATGCGCCGCATGCTCAGCAGACAGGGCCAGGGCAAATTCGTAGAAGGTCTGATGCGAGCCGCGCAGGCGCTGCAATATTTGCGCCGATGGTAGTAAGGCCGGGTCGTGCAGTGCGGCGCGCTGAGCGTCGAGTGCAGCGCGGTAAGGGGCGCCAGTTTCCGCGCTGTCCAGGACCTCGCAGAGGGGCTCCATCGCATTGAAAATATCCGACGCCCAATCGGTCACGGCCACCCGCCGGCCACCCTGAATCAGCCGTAGACCGGGCTCACGCCCGCGCAAAGCGATGGTCAATTCGTTGTATTCGATGGCCCATTGCTCCTCGGGCGCGATGAGCTGGCTGTCGGCCAGCAGACATAACAACAGGAACGCCTCCAGGAAGTGCATGTGCTGGAGCGCCACCCCGGTAGGGCTGAAAGCAAAGACATCGAGCGCACGCATTTCTACGTACTCTACCCCGCGTTCGCGCAACGCGGTCGTCGGTTTCTCCCCGGAATGGGTGGTGCGTTTCGGCCGCATGTAGCTGTAGAACTCGTTTTCCAGCTGCAGCACGTTGGTATTGAGCTGCACGCGGCGATCACCGTCGTAGAGTCCGATGACTTCGTATTCTGGATACGGAGTGGCGATCGCTTTGGTGAGGCTCGCGACGTGGTTGTCGAGATTGTCATAGGACATCTGCAGCACGGCCTGATTCTTATTCTTATAGCCGATGTCGCTCATACGCAGCGAGGTCGCATGGGGGAGGTAATGCGAGTGCGCATCGAATTCTTTGAAGCGCGCGGTCCGGCCGGCCAGAAACGAACTACCGACTACCGGGCTGGTGCCAAACAGTAGCGGCACCAGCCAACCCAGACGGCGAAAATTGCGGATCAGCGAAAAGTAGCTCTTGTCGGTGAAGGCGCGCTGACTGTCCGGATCTTTCTCCAGCGCTTGATACTGCGGCCAGAATTCAGTGGGCAGAGAATAGTTGAAATGGACCCCGGCGATCGCCTGCATGCGGCGGCCGTAGCGATAGTCCAAGCCCACGCGATAGACATGTTTCATGCGACCGATGTTCGAGTGACCGAATTGGGCAATCGGAACCTCCTGATCGTCCCTGATCGCGCAGGGCATACTTGCACACCACAACAATTCGTCGGGCGTCAGTTCCTGGTAGATGAATTGATGGATATGCTGCAGAAAATCGGCAACTTCCTGGTTTTTCGAAAACGCCGGGGTAATAAACTCCGGCAAGGCTTCGGAATAATCGGTCGTAATGTACGGATGAGTCAGCGCCGAACCCCACACGCGTGGATGCGGTGTCGCGGCGAGCCTGCCTTCGCGCGTAATGCGCAGACTCTCCTTCTCTAGCCCGCGCTTGCCGCCCGTCAAGGCACTCGCGCAGCCCACGGCATGCATGCGATTCAGGCGGCGCAGGGCGAGTTCGTACACGGTAGCTCCAATCGCAGTGGTCGGATGATCGGTCGCGAAGGTTAACACAACCACCGTGCGCGGCCGTCTCCGCGTGCCGAGCCTTTTTTGTTATCGCTTGGTACGCGCCTGCTACATTTACAAGTAGGATTCGCGGGTTCAAAGTCTCTACCATGCTCGCGTTACAAGGCCGTCTGACCCCGTGAATCCTTTCAACAAACTCCTGATCGCCAATCGTGGTGAAATCGCCTGCCGGATCATTCGCAGCGCAAAACAACTGGGCCTGCGGACTGTTGCGGTGTACTCCGACGCCGACCAAACCGCATTGCACACCCAGAACGCCGACGAAGCGCAACGTATCGGCCCCGCCAAGGCGGCGGAAAGCTATCTCAATGTCGAGGCGATTCTTGCCGCAGCGCGGGCAACGGGCGCGCAGGCCATCCACCCGGGCTACGGCTTCCTGGCTGAGAATGCCGAGTTTGCGGCGCGCGTCGCGCAGGCCGGGCTCGTGTTCGTCGGCCCCACGCC
>JAYTEX010000047.1:0-16014 GCA_043734785.1 Pseudomonadota bacterium
CCGTGGTGATGACCGCTTCCATTCGCGCACCCGCGGTCCAGACGCCCCCCCGCGCGGGACCGGACTGCGCACGCTCTCGCCAGCGCAGCAATGTTCCTACCCCAATGCACGCCTCCCTCGCAACCAGCTCCACCGCCGCGCTCTCAGGTGGCAGCAACCGCGCCACCGCTTTGTCTTTGAAAGACTGTCCGTACCGTGCCATTGAATTTCCTCATCCTCGCCCCCGGGTTGTTGATCCTATGGAAGCGACAAGTATTGTGACGCGGGGGGCCTTGATGGGGATCGCAGATGCTGGAATCTGGAGTTTTTGTCTGGTCGCGCTGGCAATATTTTGCGGCCCCTGCCGCTTGCCCGCGGAATCCTTCACTCAAGTTTTCGATTTTGGGCCTGCCCACCCCTTGGTTCAGCGCAATCGGGTTTCGCTACTCGGCACCCTGAGGCTCGGCATTGAAGCGCCTGATGGTAAGCCGCTCCACGGTCTATCTGGCTTGGTCTGGTTACGCAGAAAACCCTGCTTATCCACCTTGCACTCCCCGCTTGGCAAATCGATTAACCGTCGCTATTTCTCCAGTAAGCGCGGCATCAATTCCACCAAATTGCACGGCCTAGTTCGATAATCCAGCTGCTGGGAGATGAGCGAGTCCCACGCCAGTATGCACGCGCTTGGCGAGCCTGGCAGACAGAAAACGTAGGTGGCGTTAGCCACCCCAGCGAGTGCCCGCGACTGCAGGGTCGAGGTGTTGATTTGCGCAAACGAGAGCACGCGAAACATCTCACCGAAACCCTCAAGCTGCTTATCGAGCAACACCCCAATGGCTTCCGGCGTACCGTCCCGCCCCGTGACACCGGTTCCGCCAGTGGTCAGTATCACGCTGATCTCGGGTGACGCAATCCAGGCCGCAACGACTGCGCGAATCTGATAAATATCGTCGCGTAGGATTCGTTTATCCTGTAGCACGTGACCGGCATCCTGCAGTCTGGTAACCAGCGCGTGCCCAGAGGTGTCGGTGTCCTCGGTGCGTGAATCGGAGATGGTCAGTACCGCGACTGGCAAGGCAATAAATTGACGTTCGGTGACCATGGGTAAACTCCAGACTAAAGCGTGTTGAGCGGGCTGCTAGCATAACAATGGAAGACCAGAGACTCGACAAGTGGCTATGGTGTGTGCGTTTCTACAAGACGCGCGGCCTGGCGCATGACGCGATCCAGGCCGGACACGTGCTGGTGAATAGCCAGCGTCCCAAGCCCGCAAAACTGCTAGCGACCGGCACGCTGGTGCTGCTCAAGCGCGCGCCGTACGAATATCACATTGAGGTACTCGGGATGGCGAAGCAGCGACTTTCGGCAGCGCTGGCGCAGACGCTCTATCGCGAAACCGATGACAGCCGGATGGCGCGTGCGCGCTTGGCGGAACAACTCAAGCTCACCGCCATTTATGAGGAGCCCTCTGCAGGTAAACTGGACAAACGCGCGCGACGTGATCGCACTGCGTTGAAACGTAGCGGCGGTAACCTCGAGGATATCGATTGGCATGACTGAGGCACCCGTGACAGCAAGCATTCAATTGGACGCCATATACCGACGGATAGCTCAGAACCTGTCGCAAGCGATTATCGGCAATGCAGTCACCATTCGACACTTACTGGCCGCTTATGTGACCCGTGGCCATATCCTGCTAGAGGATTTTCCGGGCACGGGTAAGACGACGCTCGCCAAGGCACTCGCGGCCTCCATTGGCGCTCCCTTCAACCGCATTCAATGCACCCCTGACTTACTACCCGCCGATATTCTCGGGGTATCGATCTTCAATCCCAAACTGAACGAATTTGAGCTGCACAAAGGTCCCATTTTTACCGAAATTCTGCTGGCGGACGAAATCAATCGGGCTTCCCCGCGTACGCAATCCGCGTTGCTCGAAGCGATGGCCGAGCGGCAGGTCACGCTGGATGTCGCGACCCACCCGCTGTCGCCGAGCTTTTTCGTCATCGCCACCCAGAACCCGCTCGAGTTTCAAGGCACCTATCCCCTGCCAGAAGCGCAACTGGATCGCTTCGCCATGTGTCTTTCGCTAGGCTATCTGCCAGCGGCAGCAGAGGTTGAACTCGTGCAGGTGCAGCAGCAACTACACCTTGCGCCGCTCCTTTCGCGCTGCGTGTCTGCCACCGAATTGGCGCAACTCCAAACCGCGATCAGGGCGGTGCCGTGTGCGACTGAACTCATCGAATACGTGGTGCGCCTGGTCGGCGCCACGCGAACCCACGAGGCCGTGCGGCTCGGTGCGAGTCCACGCGCCTCGCTCACCTTGGCGCAGGGCGCCCGGGCGCTGGCCTTGTTCGACGCCAGTCCATTCGTGACGCCCGAGCACATCCAGGAACTGGCCGTGCCGGTGCTCGCACATCGCCTGGTGCTGACCCAGAACGCGCGCTTTCAAGGCATGGATAGTCGCTCCATCGTGCGTCGAATTCTTGATTCCACGCCGGTCCCACGTTAGAACCCCGACCGGCCGGTCATGGATTACCGCTTATTTCAAAAAATTTCGCTGGCCAGCCAATGGTTCGACGCGCGCTACACGCCGCTTGGCCGCTTGTTAGTGGGCCTGATGATTGCCGCCGCCGTCTTTGCGACCGATCCGACACGCACGCATGCCAGCGTGGTATTGGCGGGGCTCTTCGCGAGTTTCACACTCGCGTTCCTGGTTAATTTATGCTGGCGACCGGCATTGAGTGGCCGACGAGCGCTGCCTGCCTACGCAGTTGCGGGGAGTCCGATGACCTACCTTGTGGTAGCGCATAATGCTGGCGCGCGCGCCGAACGGAATCTCGTCGTGCGCGATCGCCTGCGCGAGCGATTTCCCTCCCGCCAAGACATGGAATTGCGCAAAGGCGTCGCGCCCGATCTCGAAAACTGGTTCGATCGACGGGTTGGCTTCCTGCGCTGGCGGCGTCGGATGGGGCTCCTGCGTGGGGGCGAAATCGCGCCCGTACCGTTGGCCAATCTGCCAGCGGGACACAGCGCAGAAGTGACCATCTGCTTCACCCCGCTGCGGCGCGGCCTGGTCGACTTCGCGCGGCTTGATTTTGCGCGCGCAGACCCACTAGGTCTCAGCTTTGCCGCGACGCGCCTCCTGCTCCCGCAACAACTCCTCGTGCTGCCCAAGTATCATCCGGTGCCATTTTTCGGGGCGCACCGACCAGGCAACACCGCCCCCGATCACACGGTCCAGCACGGGGCCGTGCATGGCAGCACCGAATTTCACACCTTGCGGGAATATCGCGCAGGGGACGCGCTACGACACGTGCATTGGCGGGCATCGGCAAAGCGCGGCACGCACGTCGTCAAACTATTCGTAGACGGCCACCACGACGCCCTGGTGCTGCTGGTGGATACCGCAACCGACAGTGAGTCGTTTGAATATGTCATCGAAGTCGTCGCGTCGTTGGTGCTCGCCGCCACCCAACAATTTACCCGACCAATCGAACTCATATTGCTGGATGAGCGGCTGGCCGCGAACGGAGGCGCGCACGGCCGATCGGACCCGCAAGCGTTGCTCGAGACGCTGGCGCTGGTGACACCCGCCGTGTCGGACCAGTTCCCGACCGCGCTTGCACAACTGCGCCTTGATCCCGCCGCGTCGGTCCTTTTCATCACTGCTGATTGGTCGTTATCGCGCCAACGCTTTAGTCGTGCGCTCGTCGCGTCAACCGCCCTGTCGCGAACGCTCATCGTCGCCTCTTGCACGGTGCCCCAAGCCTCGTTGACCGCGCACTGCACGCGCCTGCGAACCGCGCATCTGGCCGAGGATTTGAGCCGCTTTAGCCTCTCATCGGGGCAAGCTTGAGTGCGACCACAGTCGGTTGGTGAACTCAGGCTGCCGGCAGGTTGGCTTTTCGCGTGCCTCACGTTCTGGGGCGTCGCGACAGACCAAGCCTTGGGCGCTATCGCGTGCGCATGCCTACTCGAACTGCGCGCACTCGTCCCTCACCGTTGGGTGCTGGAACCCCGACATTACGAGCGCCTGGCGGATCTCTGCAGTGTCGGATTCGTGGCACTCGCCATTTACTTATTCACCGAGTACGGCGTACTGGCGATCTACCGTGTCCTCGCCGCATTTCCGTGGGTGTTGCTACCCCTGGCCTTCGCGCAGGAATACGGCGCCAGTGGTCGCGTGCCCAGCAGCGCATTCATCATGTCGTTACGCAAGCAGCATGCGAGGATTGCTCGCGAGGTGGATCTGCGAGCGTCGTTGGGGTGTACCTGCCTGGTGGCCGCGAGTACGAGTGCACTCGCGGCCGCCTGGTACGGCCTTGCCGTCGCCGGCACGCTGCTCGCGCTACTTGCGGCCAATCGCAACCCCCGTTACAGCAGTGCGCAATGGTCTGTGACCGTCGCCGCCGCGCTTAGCTTGGCGGGATTCACTTACCTCGGGATTGTCCGTGCCCAGATTGCGACCAGTGATTTCATCCAGGCGGCCATTGCAGAGTTGGGCTTTAGCCCTACGGATCCGGATCAGGCCTACACGGCAATTGGCACCCTGGGTCGTTTAAAACTCTCCGATCGAATACGGCTGCGCATCGCGACTTCACTGGATACGCCATTACCGATCAGGCTCACCGAAGCACGCTACCAGCATTTCGAAAACGGGATCTGGCGTAATCGCGGCCCCGGCCCAACAACCCTCGATCCCATTGCGCACGAGCGAAAATGGATCCTCCGCCAGGACGTAGTCGCAGCCCGGCAATTAACCATCACAGTGGAGCGGCGTCATGATCTCGGCGCGCTCGCCTTGCCCGCAGGCACGGTCTCACTTGCTGGCGCAGATTTGCTCGAAATTCAACGCCATCCGCTCGGCGCCCTCATGGCCGAAGCACGCCCAGGATTTCTCCGTTACCAGGTGCGCTACGCGCCATCTCACAGTGCGGCGGGCGCGCCGACGGCAGAGGACATGCAGATCCCCGAGTCCTACCAGCCATTGATGTCCCGGGTCGCCGAGGAAGCACACGCGCGCGATCGCTCGCCCACTGACGCGATCGCTCAGATCGAGAAATTTTTCGCGACTAAATTTCGCTATAGCCTGATCCAACCCGGGTACTTTCCAGGTCGCAAACCACTTGCCTCATTTCTGCTGCGAGACCGTGCCGGTCACTGCGAATACTTCGCTACGGCGACGACGCTTTTGTTGCGACAGAGCGGGATTCCGGCGCGCTATGTGGTCGGGTATCTGGTGGATGAGTACAGCACACGCGAACGGGCATTCATTGCGCGCGCCCGCCATGCCCATGCCTGGGCGGAAGCTTACATCGCTGGTGAATGGCGCGTGATCGATACGACGCCGGGGCTCTGGTTGGCAGCGGAAGCTTTTCATGGGGTGCCGTGGCACTTGATTGGTGACACCTTGAATTGGTTTCGCTGGCAGTTGCAAAGAGTGCAACGTGGCGAACTGGCACTCGGCGCCCAGGGCCTCATGGCGCTGCCAGTGCTGGTCGGATGGTTGTTCTGGCGCCTTCGTCCGCTCTCGCGTCGCACTCGCCAGGCCGTGCGACGCGCGCCATCAGACCGGCGTGAACACTCGGAGTTGCGCCCACTTTTTGATCTGCTCGCACGGCGGGGCGTCCACCCGCAAGCGGGGCAAACCACGCTGGATTTTCTGCTGCGCCATTGGCCACCGGGGAGCAACGATGCGCTCCGCGCGCTGGTCTTCCTCCACTATGCGGAACGTTACCGGCCCGGCGGACTCAGCGTTGAGGAGCGCCGCAGTCTGCGCAATGACGTCACGACACTGCTGGCCAAAACAACCGCCGGATCAAATCAGGCGGGGCCAATCTAGCCGTCTGTACTGCGACAGGTGGCGCTGATTCGCGTCCAATAAGCCACGGGGGCCGGGACTGCACGCGCTCGTGATCTTAAGTGACGTCGGCGCGCGCCGCCTGCAAAAGCGCTATGTCGCCAGCTGCGGGTTGTTCGGCCAGATAACGATCGATGTCCGCAACCGGAATCAGACGCTGGAAGATGGCACGACTCTTCTCTTGCGCTGACACGCCGGCGTGGCGTAAGAATTCAGGTGGAGAGATGGCGCCTGTTTCGAGCATAATCATGGACTCGTTGGTGATATCCCGCAGCACCACATATTCAGCGTCCAGGCGCGCATTAACCAATGCAGGCGCCGCCAGATGATTCTCATAGACGCCCCGGACTTCCAGTTTATAACCCCCAATCAGAATCGGATTAATCGTCTCTTCCAGCTGGGCTTCGAGTGTATTCAACCGACTAATGACCAAATCGGCGGCCGCCGCCGAAAGATTGTCTGCCGCACCGAGTGCGACATAGATTTCCACGATGTCGTTGACCGACAGGCTGCGGTAGCGATCGTGAATGAACAGGTAATTCCGTTCTGCGTTCAGCGCCTCGGGGGTCGGGTAACCCAGAAGCCGTACGAGGTCGGGCACCCTGGCCAGTTGAAAATTGAAGCCAACGCCGCACACTAGCTGAGTCGTATTGAGGCCGAGTAACTGGGCGAGATGTGCACGCCGGGCTTCCCCCTCACCCCGCACCCGCTCGCGCAACGGCGAGAATATCGAGACCAGCGTCTGGGCCGGTGCGCGAATCAAGTTTTCGAAAGTCTGCATCATGGGTCTAATCCTGCCGCAGGTTATCACGGACTGCGATCGGCGTTGGATACCGCATCACGATGAAGTAGCTCGAGGCGATAAAGGTCAGGACTGTCGCGAGTTGGAGCACATTGGAGGCCTTCGTGCCCAGCATGCCCACTTCAGTCGCCAAGACGGCCACCAACAGACTGAATTCGCTGATCTGCCCCAGTCGCACGCCAGCTTCGCCCGCCAGTTTGGCGGTCTCTCCGGCGCGCAGAAACAACCATCGGAATAACCAAGGCTTCGCAACCAGGATCAAGGCTGCGAGACAGACCGCTGGAATGAGCGTTTGTGCAAGCAGGCCCAGCTCAAGACTCGCACCGACCGAAAAGAAGAACAGAATCAGAAAAAAATCGCGCAACGGACGCAGACTGTCGGCGATGAATAACGATACCGGGCAATTCGCGAGCACCACCCCCGCAATAAAAGCCCCGATCTCATAGGACAAACCGCAGCGCTGGGCGAGTTCCGCTAGCGACAGACACCAGGCGATCACCAGCAGAAACATGTATTCCTGGATGCGATCGAAACGGGCCAGCAACGGCTCCAGCACCCAATGTTCGAACACATAGGCCACCCCGATCAGCAACGGCAAGGCGACTAATTCGCGCAGGAATCCCATCGCACCTCCGGCACCGTCGGCGCTACCTTGCAAGCCGAGCAGGACCAGAATGGCGAGCAGATCCTGCAGTAGCAGCACGCTGATCATGACCTGTCCGGTATGTTGATGATGGAGCGCCGTGGTCGGCAGCAGCTTGAGCCCAATAATGGTGCTCGAGAACATGGTCGCGGCCCCGATCACGATCGCCTCGCGTGGCGTAAATCCAAAACCGACGGCGAATCCGGCCCCGATGATGAAAAATCCGAGCGAACTCAGAAAAGTGACGACAGTCGCCTCGCGCAACATTTTCAAGAGCTGCGCAGGGACCATATTCAGGCCCAACAGATAGAGCAGGAACATGATGCCAATATCAGCCACCTCCTCCAGCCAGGCGGCGTCTTCGATCACCGCGAGTCCTGCAGGCCCGAGAATGATCCCGCCCACGATATAGGCGACGATCATGGCCTGTCGCGCATAAAGCGCGAGGGTCGCCAAGACCGCCGCGCCGGCGAACACCACGAAAATTGAGAACACCACAGACACCGAGTTCATAGTGCGTTTGGCCTCGCAGTCTCGCCTACCGCGCTCAGGAACGCCTCGATACGCTGCGGCGAAATTTTCTCGGCCGTGCGTAGGGTTGGCGCGAACAATGAAACTCGATATTCCGCCATCAGGAACCGTAACCGTTCCCGCTGCACCCGCGAGATTCCTTGTAGGCGCACACAGCGCGCATACAAGGAGTCAAAGGCTGTTCGTCGCTGCAAATCCATGATGGGATTTTCCTGGAGACGCTCTATCCGCACCTGCATCGCCTTCAAATAGCGAGGGTAGTGCACCAATTCGCTGGCGCGCCGCCATAAAAACCCCGGCACGAACAAAGCGTGCAGCTCCTGGCGTAATGCTTCCGCCACCTCCGGCCAACGCGCCTCGACGCGCGGCAGTGCGTCGTCGAGCAACTGCAATGCAATGCCGAACAGCGTGCCCAGAAGCGCTACTTGGGCTTGAAAAGCCGCGTGCAGACCACCGGCCACTTCCTCGCTCAGGTGGGAAAATTGCACCGCATCGCGTGGCAGCACCTTCGAACCGAGGGCGGATTCGAAGCCCGCGCGCACCAGCATTTCGCCAATTCCCCCTTCAAGCGCCAGACGTAACGCCTGTAGTTCCAGACTGGATATTCCCACAAAATTCTTGCGCAGGGCTTTTACTTCGCGCGGGAGTGTATTCATGAGTAGCCGAATCACACCCGCGCGGTGCGCCTCTGCGGCCGCGTCACGCTCGGCCAATACGGTGACCCGAACCTCATCCTCCAGATCCTGCAGCGCGAGGTAGCCAGTGATTGCCACGCCGCCGATCACATGAATGATATGGTCGGGCAGCACGCCGAAACGCCAATCCCGCGCGGCCTCAACAACGACGCCCCACGGCAAGGCGTCAAAGGACTCGACAATCTCGCGCCGACGTTCGAGCAGCCAAGACCCAAGATTGCGCGTCGCGTCGATCTCGTTGCCTGCCGCATCGAGCAGGCGCACCCGCATCCGCAGGTGGCACGGGAGGTCGCGATCGTTCCATTCCTCAGGCGGGATGCAGAGACCTGTGATGCGCGTAATGGCGACGCCAAGCGCCTGACACAGCCCACCCGCAATGGGTTCGATGGCGGCGGTGAGCGCGGGTGCGAACTCCGCGAGCGGGGATAGATAGCGTCGGCGATCTTTCGGCAGACGCTTGATGAGTGCCGTGATTTTTTCGGCGAGCAAGCCTGGCACCAGGCGCTCCAGGTCGGCCGGCTGCACCAGCGGCAGGACCGCCAACGGCATGGTCACCGTAACCCCATCTTGAATGTCGCCGGGGGCATAACGATAACTTAGCGGAAACATCCGCTCCGAGAGCCGTAATTGATCGGGATAGAGGTACTCGGTAATGCCGTCGATCCCAGTGCGAGTGACGATCGCTTCCGTCATATGGAGCCCGAGACCATGTGCGGGATCCGCGCGCAGCCAGGCCAGCAACTGCCGCCGCGTCGTGATCGCTGGCAGGTGTTGCGCATAGAAATCGAAGAGCGCCGTGTCCTCAGCCAGTAAATCGCGCCGGCGCGCGCGTTCCTCCGCCGCCCGCACCTTAGCCACCAACGCCAGATTGTGCGTCAAAAAATCCACGGCAATCCCCAACGACCCCGCGATCAAAGCCTGCTCAATAAAGACGCGCCGTGCCTGCGTCACATCAAGTTCGTGCAACGGAAGTCGTCGCGCGCTAATCAGGGTCAAGCCGTGGAGCGCCTGCTCTTCCAGGACGTAGGACTCGCCACGCGTGGGATCCCATTGGGCGGGACTATAAGACCGTTTGACCAGCGCCGCCGCTGCGTGCGCCGCCCATTTGGGGTCGATCTTGGCCGCCATCCGCGCATAGGTCAGCGTCGTTTCAGTAATCTCCGCTGCCATGATCCATTTGGGCGGGTTCATCCGGAGCGCGGAGCTCGGATGGAGGCGCATCCGCTGCTGCCGGCAACCCACGTAATCCGCTTTACTGTCCCAGCGTGCGACCCGCGTGGCGAGCCCCGCCAGCAACGCCTGGTGGACCGCACGGTAGGACGCCGGTGTTGTATTGACGGCCAGCGACATCGCCGTGGTGCGGGTCTCCAACTGCCGGTGAATGTGTATCCACTCACACACCCGACGATACGACCAGAACTGTGTTGCGCAATACACCTGTTGCTGGCGACGGGATAACGGCAGCATCTCGGTCTGCACCGCCTCCCACGCACTCACAAACCACAGAAAGTCGGACCGATGATCGCGAAAGCGTTGGTGCGCCAGATCGGCCGCCTGGCGCGCATCGTTCGGTCGGTCGCGGATATCGCCCGCGCTCAGCGCACTCACAATCACCAGTAACTCAGCCATGCAACCCAAGTCCGCAGCGGCGAGCAACATCCGTGCGAGTCGCGGATCCACCGGCAAGCGCGCCAGTCGTCGGCCCAGGTTCAGTAGCCGTCGTTCCGCATCGAGCGCGCCAAGTTCGCGCAGCAACTGGTAACCATCGTTGATTGCGGTGTGACTTGGCGGATCGAGGAGCGGAAAATCTTCGAGACAACCGATGCGCAAATCCGCGAGGCGAAGGATGACCCCCGCCAGGTTTGAGCGCAGCAGTTCTGGCTGCGTATAGCGCGGGCTGCGCGCCAATTGCTCCTCACTGTAGAGTCGAATGCAGATCCCGGCGCGCTCCCGGCCGCAACGACCTCTGCGTTGCGCGGCGCTCGCCTGCGAGATGCCACTGATCGGCAGGCGCTGCAATTTACTGCGTGGGTTGTAACTCCCGATGCGCGCCAAGCCACTGTCGATGACATGACGAACACCCGGCACGGTGATCGAGGTTTCGGCCACGTTGGTCGACAACACAATGTGCCGCGCAACGTGTGGCGTGAAAACACGTTGCTGCTCGGCGAAGCCTAACCGCGCATAAAGCGGCAGCACCTCGGTCCCCGCGAATCTGGCGCCTCTAATGATCTCGGCAGCTTCGTTGATTTCCCGTTCACCCGGTAGAAATACCAGTACATCGCCCGGCGCCTCCGCATCCAGCTCAACGATCGCGGCGGCGATCGCCTCGTAGAGCGTCCCGTGCGCGTCCGGTGCCGGCGCGAGCGGTCGGTAGCGTATCTCGACCGGATAGGTGGCGCCTGGAATTTCGATCACACAGGCATTGCCGAAAAATGTTTTGAAGCGATCCGCTTCCACCGTTGCCGACATCAGCACCAAACGCAGTTCAGGTCGCCGCGGTAATAAATTCCGCAGATAACCCAGCAGAAAATCGATATTCAGGCTCCGTTCGTGCACCTCATCGATAATCAACAGATCGTAAGCCTTGAGGGCAGGATCGCGCGTAATCTCCTGCAGCAGGATCCCATCGGTCATCACTTTGAGTCTGGTCGACGCCGACACTCGATGGTCAAATCGGGTCTGGCATCCAATCCGCTCCCCGAGCTTCTCGCCGCATTCATGCGCAATGCGCGCGGCGACCGTGCGGGCGGCGAGCCGTCGCGGTTGCGTATGCCCGATGCGCGCGTCGGGCGCGCAGCGCAGACATAACTGGGGCACCTGCGTGGATTTTCCCGAGCCGGTGGCGCCAGACACAATCGTGACCGGGTGCCGCAGGATGGTGTCCGCAATCGTCTCGAGCAGAGGCCCGATCGGCAAAGTCGTGTGAAATCCCGGGGTCAGGGCGCGGAGGGCTTCGTTCATATCAGGACCGGCACCAAATAGGTTCCGACCATGACTATCAGCACGATCGACAGGATATTCAACGTGAGACCGGTTTTCGCCATGTCGCGAGTGGATAGAAATCCGGTGCCATAGGCAAGCGCGTTGGGCGCAGTGCCCACCGGCAACATATACGCGGAACTCGCCGCTAGACCGGCCACAATCGCCGCTTCGGCTGGTAACAGCCCCAGCGAAGGTGCCGCCGCCGCCAACAGCGGCGTCATGGCGGCAGCAGTGGCGATATTACTGGCAATTTCGGACACGAAGATGACACTCGCCGCAATGACCGCGATCACCAGCGGTTTCGGGTAGGGAGGAAACCCGGCCAGCAAGGCACCCAGTGCCGTATCGATGCCGTTCGCGCTGATGGCCGCAGCGAGGCTTAACCCGCCGCCAAATAACAGCAAGGTACCCCATGGCAGACCGCGCGTATCTTCCCAGTTCAAGGCGCCCTCGCGAGCACCGCGCACCGGCAGGGCAAACAACGCAAGTGCGGCGGCGAGCGCGATGCCAGTGTCCGTCAAGGCGTGCAACGGTCGACGACCCAGGATCTCCAAATCCACCAGGACTGCGCGACTCATCCACGCGAGCGCCGCACACAGAAAAACCCCGAGTGTCACGCGTGCCGCCGACGACAGATGAGACCACCGCCAAGAGACGTCCTCGTGCGCCTGCGTAAACCCCTCGAGCCGCACGTCACCGAGCGGAAAGCTGATGCGGGTGAGTAGCCAGTAGGTCATCGGCAACATCAGGAGCACCATGGGCATCCCAAAGCCCATCCAGGTCCAGAAATCCAACGTGATGTGGTACTGGCTGTGGAGGAATGAACTCACGAAAACATTGGGCGGGGTCCCGATCAAGGTGCCCATGCCACCGATCGTCGCGCTATAGGCCACCCCCAACACCAGGCACTTGCGAAGATTTTGATCCGCCGACTCGTGACGCGCAAGACTCAAGGCCACCGGAAACATCAACACTGCGGTCGCCGTATTCGATAACCAAAGACTGATAAAGCCGGTCGCTGCCATGATCGCGAGCACGAGACGTTTCGCGTGGCCGCCGCTCAAGCGCAGCAAGGAAAAGGCGAATCTTCGGTGCAATCCACACTTTTCAATGGCCGCTGCTAGCACGAAACCGCCAAGGAATAGAAACAACAGCGGATCCGCGTACGGAATCAGCGTCTGCGCCAGACTCTGCACCCCGAGCAGCGGAAAAAATAATGCGGGGACCAAGGAGGTCACGGGAAGTGGCAAGGGCTCCGCCAGCCACCACCAGGCCATCCACCCGACGCAAGCGATGGTCCAGCGGGCCGGCGGCGCGAGCGAAATCACCGCACCACCGGACTCGATGTAGGACGCAGGGAAACAGTAGAACAGCAGCAAACCCAGCAGTGGACCTGCCAGTAGGTGGAAAATACGCCGATTGTCCGCTTGCATAAGCACCTACAGGAAGTGTGAAGACACCGGCCGCCTTAAACGGCGGGATGCGGCGCGGGCGATAGAATCGCGTCGGTGCAGCCAGGTTGTGCCGCAAAAATGTGACATCAGCCGCTTTGCAATTTTAATACTCACTGCTAAGCTTATCGCCTAACTTACTGTACTACCAAAAAATCTAGTACCCGCTGCACGAAATCCTTATGCTGACTTTTGATATTGCCGGTGCGCAAATTGACGGCGCACGAGACTATCAGGAGGATGCCTTTCTGATTACCCGCCTGTCCGATCCCGGCGGTGAGCGGACAGCATCCCTCGTGATTGTTGCCGACGGCATGGGTGGCCATGCTGCGGGCAACGTCGCGAGTAATATGGCAGTGCAGACCTTCAATAAGCACCTGACCAGCAATTTCCCAAGCGATTCAATTACCCCTGTCCTGCGCGAAGCGGTCCTCCAGGCCAATAACTCCATCACCGAAACGGTCCGCGAAACGGCCGCACTCAAAGGCATGGGCTGCACGCTCGTGTGCGCGCTCGTCGAAGACACTAATTTGCGCTGGGTGAGCGTCGGCGACAGCCATTTGTATCTAATTCGCGGCAAGGAACTCACGAAGGCCAATGCCGATCACAGTTATGGCGGGTTCCTGGCCCGGATGGCCGAGCAAGGCAAACCGATCGAACCGGAGGCCGGGTTTTCGCGCAACATGCTGATGAGCGCGTTGACGGGCGATGAGATAGCCGATATCGATTGTCCGGACACCCCGCTGGCGCTGCAAGTGGGCGACCGAATCATCGTGGCGAGCGACGGACTGGATACACTCAGTCACGGCAAATTGCTCTCTGCCATCGCATCGTGCGCGTCGGCCAGGGAAGCAGTCGACTCCATCCTCAAGGCTGTACAAGACGCGAAGATGCCCCGTCAGGACAACACCACGGTGGTAGCCATCCTGGTCGGCGAGAAAGTTGTCCAGCCCGCCCCCAAAGTGGAGCGCGGCGCCCGCATGCTCAATGTGGCCACCGCCCTGCCTCCCCCGTCGCGCGCAGCACCGATTCCGATCGACGACTCCACCGAATCAAGCAGCCTCGGAAAGTTACTCGGCATTGGGGCATTGCTGCTTGCGTTGGCGGTGGGCGGTGGCTATTGGTTCTGGCAGCAGCAGGCAACGCCGATCGTCGCGCCACTGCCCGAGCTCGTGACGGCCGAAACAGAACCGGCGCTCGTGGCGAGCGTGGACGAAAACGCCGAAAACGCCGAAACCGGTGAGACAGCAGCAGCGCCGGCCACGACCCCGGCACACGACGAGGTACCCGCAGCGCCGGTGGCCAGCACCGGTCAGACTTTCCGTGAGGGTGCGGGACCCTTGATGGTCCAGGTTCCCACCGGCACCTTCATGATGGGGAGTCCGGATAGCGCGGCCGATTTCAGCGAACGACCACAACACCCGGTAAGACTCAATAAGTTCGCCATTGGCGTATACGAAGTCACAATCGCCGAATATGCAAAATTCGCCCGCGCAAACGGCCGTCGCCTGCCCAAGACCGGAGACCTGGAGCAACGCGCGCACCCAGTGTTCTTCGTATCCTGGAACGACGCGCTCGCCTATACCCAATGGTTGAGCAAACAGACTGGCAAGGACTACCGTCTACCGAGCGAGGCTCAATGGGAATACGCCGCCCGTGCCGGTACCAGCTCCCACTACTGGTGGGGACGCGATCTTGGCGAAGGCAAGGCGCATTGCCTTGCGTGCGAAAGCGGACTCGATCCCCGCCAGCCGACCCGCGGCGGCCGTTTCGGCGCGAATCGCTATGGCTTGTTTGACACCGCAGGGAATGTGCAGGAATGGGTCTACGACTGCTACCACGATAACTACAACGGGGCGCCGACGGACGGCAGCGTGTTTGAAGGGGGTGACTGCAAGCACCGCGTGATCCGTGGCGGCGCGTTCTCGAATGGGCCGAAGTCGCTACGCTCGGCAGCCCGCAGCAAGCTCCAGGCGGATAGTGCGAATGACAGCGTCGGCTTTCGAGTGGTCAGAATCGACTGACCGCATCACGCGCTTCGTTAGCACGCCTAAGCGTCGATCACTCTAGCCTAGCGAACCAATTCGTCGTCGGATCACCACGAGCAGGACTAAGCCCGGTAGTGAGAGCGCGATGGACCAGCCGTAGAAAGCGGTCCAGCTCTGCTCCGCGATGGTGCCGGCCAGGGGACCAATCAGTACCCGCGACACGCTGGCAAGCGCCGAGAGAATCGCGAAGTGCGTTGCGGTGTATTGACGTGCGCACAGGCTGATCAGGAGCGCGACCAGCGCGCTAGTGCCCATACCGCCGGACAGATTCTCCAAGGCCACCACCAACATCATGCCGAGGAGGCTCTTACCACTCAGCGCGAGGAGTAAAAAGCCGATGTTGGTGACGGCCTGCAGCACACCGAACCCCCACAACGCGCGGTAGAGCCCCAGCTGACGCATCCAGAGCCCACCCGCAATGCCGCCCACAATGGACGCGAAGATGCCGAGCGCTTTGTAGACCGTACCGATCTCGCTCAATGTGAATTCCTGACCACGCAGAAAAAAACTCATGGTCAGACTCCCCGCAAAGGCATCTCCGAGCTTGTAGAGCACCACGAACAAGGCCAAGCCGACAATGCCTGGCATGCGCGCCAGGGCGCGCGCGGAAGCCACGAAGCTTGCCCACATCGATTGCTCGGCGGTGGCCTCTCTAAGGGGCTCAGGGGCGAACCACGTGCAGAGCATGAGACCGACCATCAGCGCCGCGAGGCAGCGGAAACTGGACTCGAACCCAATCCGATCAGCCATCAGCAGCACGCCAGCACCCGAAACAATCATCGCCAGCCGGTACCCCGCCACGGACACCCCTGCCCCGAGTCCGCGGTCAGCCGGCACCAGCACTTCCGCGCGATAGGCATCGACCGCAATATCCTGCGTGGCCGACACCAGCGCCATCAGGGCCACGACGCTGATAATGGCGGAAAGCTGTGTGGCAGGTGCGCACGCGGCCAAAGACCACCATAGCGCCGCCAGACTCAGTTGCGTCAACAACAGCCAACCGCGGCGACGCCCTAG
>JAYTEX010000048.1:0-9764 GCA_043734785.1 Pseudomonadota bacterium
CTGGTGCGATGACATAGCGAAGGAGGGGATAGCATGCGAAATGCCTTGCATGAGCAATTGCTCAAAGCTGGCTTGGTCGACGAAAAGCGTCTCGAAGACGTCGAACGCGAAAAACGCCGCGAGCGGATCTCCGCGCCGATCAATCGGCCCGCGAAGAAAAATCCCCGCGCACAGCAGAACGTGGCGCCACCGCCACCGCCACCGCCGGTGCCGGCCAGGCAGCAAAAGACCGCCCCGCAAGCCTCGAAAAACGAGGCCCAAGCGGCGCGCCGCTTGCTGGAGCGCGAAATAGTGCAGATGATCAAGGCCAATCGCCAACGGCATAACGACGGCGACGAAGCCTACAATTTCGTCGATGGCCAAAAAATCGGACGCATCTATGTCACCGCTGCCATGCATGCGCAGTTAACGCGTGGAGAACTGGCCATTGTGCGACTAAGAACGCGCTATGCGGTGGTGTCTACCGCGACTGCCGCGGGCATCGCCGAAAAAGCCCCCGAGTTTCTGGTCACCCATCCGGTGATTAAACCGGACAGCGAAGACCCGGCCTATGCGGAACATCCGGTCCCGGACGACTTGCGCTGGTAACCGTTGGCTGTTCCCGGATGCCGACGCGCGAGCGGATGGCACGGGCCGGCTTGGTCAAAAATGAAACTGCCATTAGATTGTGCTGACACGGGAGCACTCATTTCGAACTTCCCTAACAGCCGGTCGAACTTTGAACATCTTCGCAGTCAATTCTAGCCAAGTCTGACTGCGGCTAGGCCAGTCTGGCGCAGACTGGCTCAGCTCGCGAATGTAGTTTCCAAACGGCGCAAAATTCCAGCCGGCTCGGCAATTCCCGTGTGCACGATTTCATCTGCGCGCGCCTGCGTATCGGCGACGGCATAAATCCGCAGCTCATCGGCATTGCCGGAGGGCCGGACATGCGCAATGTCTCCGTTGTCGAAGTAAATCCGGACCCCATCCGTGTAATCGAGCCGCGCAACTCTGCCGAAGCGATCGCGTGGGGTAAAGAATGTCTCGAGCAGAAGTGCCAGGCTGGACGCAGGACTCAGCGCCGCCAGGATCTGCTGGCTCGCCGCGCGTGAGAAGTTTCGCAAGAGCCCGGCGCGACTGTAACGCGCCGGCAGCGTGGCGAAGATTTCGTGCATGGCGTGTCGTCGCTCAGCCATCCGCGCCAAGACGCAATGGATCGGCAGGAACGCATCGCGCGTGGGCAGCGCGGTGAGCGTACGGCCCGCACGTTCGATATCGGAACCTGTCATGAAACCCCCATTCGCTTCCCACCCGCAAATCCTGGGTCGGCCTTTGGCACGCGCTTCGTTCATGCCTTTGACGACATAAGGAGATCCGATGCGGGTCTTGGGTTCGAGCACGGCGGCGAGAGATCCGCGATCGATCGCATCGTTGCAACTGATCGGCACTACGACGGCTTCGGCGCCCAGATACTCCGCGACGATCATGCCGACCAGATCGCCCCCGAAAAACTGCGCACGAGGCTGGTCTGTGCCCGTATAGTCGAGCCCGATCAACAGCGGTCGATCGCTGTCACCATCGGTAGACACGAGCGCATCAAAGCGCTGCCCGCCGCCGCTCGCGTCATGCGCCAAAGCCTGGATCGACGCGAGCATCGTGTCATCGATTGCTTCGGTGTCGATCGGCACAAAGGTGTCGCTACGTCCAACCGGCATGACCTCGGCACCGACCTGTTGCAACGTCTCCACCAGTAAATCGCGTCCGACAGCTGAATGTTGGTAGACCAACACCCGTAATCCGCGCAGGCACGTCGCACCGAAGAAATCGCGATGGCGACGAATGTATGCGTCGCGCCCGGCGCTGATGGGTGCCGTCAGTTCACGATGTCCATGACTGAAAGTCCCATCCGCTGCGAATTTCGAGTGAGCGAACGGTGTCTTGAGTAGCCGGTCCCGCCACACGGCCACCAGGGCATTGATGGGTGCCTCGTCTTCCTTGAGTAATTCGCCATCGGCGCTATTGGTTTTATAGCCGTTGCGCTGGAAAGGAATGTGACTCCCCGTGATCATCATGCTGGCGCACCCGCTAGACAGTGCAAAGGCGGTCAATGCGGGAGTCGGAAGTGCGCCAAGATTTACCGGCACGAGACCCGCATCGCGAATCGCAAATTCAATGGCCTGTGCCAGTTCGCCGCGGCCGCCCTGGCTTGGCACAAAGCGAGTCGAACTCGGGCGCAGGTCGTGGGCGATGAAGCATGACTGACCCAGTTGAATGCCGCCCCTGGTCACGGGTAGCTGTAGGAGGTAGTCAAGCTCAGCCCGCGCGTTGAGATAGATCTCCAGTTGCGTGAGATCGATCACTTCGCCGCGGCGACCACTGGTGCCGAAATTAAGCGGCTTCGGGGTGTAGGAGAGCGTCCTGCCGAGCGAGCCGGCAGGATAAAGCGCGGCGTCTGTCATCGGTGCGGTATCAGCGGGTAACAAGCGTTTTCATCCAGGCAAGACCCGCGACGGTTGCTCCGCGCGGCGAGTATTCGCAGCCCACCCATCCGGTGTAGCCAACGGCATCCAGGGCTTCAAATATGCTGCGGTAGTCGATTTCGCCGCGGTCGGGCTCGCCGCGGTCGGGCGGTTGCGCAATCTGAATGTGCGCGGCGTAGCCACCAAATTCCTGTACCGCGGCAATCAGATCGCCCTCCATAATCTGGCGATGGTACAAATCGAGCTGTAGCCCGACGTTCGGCTCGCCAATGAGCGCGATCATGGCGAGCGCTTCCGAAGTGCGGTTGATGAGATAGCCGGGGATATCGCGGGTATTGATTGGTTCGATCAGCAGCTCAACGTTGCACGTTGCTGCCACGCGGGCGGCGGCGCGCATATTACGCACGAAAGTGGGGCGGGTGGCGCCCTGGTGGGTCAGGCCGGCCATGATGTGGATCCGTGGGCAGCGTAGAGCGGTCGCATACTCCAGCGCGCTCGAGAGACTTCGCTCGAATTCCGCTTCGCGGCCCGGCAGCGCCGCTAGGCCGCGTTCGCCGGCGGCCACGAAATCGCCGGGTGGGCCATTGAAAAGAACCTGTTCCAAGCCGAATGCCGCAAGCCGCTGGGTGAGATCATGCGCGGAGTACGCATAGGGAAAGTGATATTCAACCGCGGTGAAGCCCGCGCCGGCGGCCGCCTCGAAGCGATCGAGGAAGGCCAGTTCTGTGAACATCAGGGATAAATTGGCGGCAAAGCGCGGCATCGGTTCTGCTGAGGGAGGGGCTGTGCTCCATAATTCGGGAATCGCGAGGGCGCGTCAACTGTGCAAGGCGCGGTCGATGGAGTATGCCGCTCGCATACGATGTCCGGCAGGGTGCTTCGTTACGCCGCGACGCGGTGCAAACTCACCTTTTAACGGGTGCGCTCTGCTGTGCAATCTGGCGTAGGGCTTGTGCATAGACTTCTGCGGTTTGTCCGCCCTCAATTAAATATTGATCGTTGATGATCACCGCAGGCACGGCATGGATCCCGGCGTCGGTATAAAAGCGTTCACGGATGCGTACGTCTTCGGCATAAGCGTCGGAGGCAAGAATTTCCTGCGCGCGCGCCCTATCGAGACCGACTTCGCCGGCGACGCGCACCAGCACGGTGTGTTCCGAGGGGGCTTCACCCGCCGTGAAGTACGCGCGGAACAGGGCATGTTTGAGCGCCTGCTGGCGACCTTCTATCTCGGCCCAATGCAACAGGCGATGCGCGTCGAAGGTGTTGAAGATGCGGTCTCGCTTGTCCATGCGAAACGTGAACCCGAGGGCTTCACCGCGACTGCGGATGGCTTCCCGTGTCTCGGCGAACTGATCAGGTGTCCGCCCGTATTTCTGAAGCAGATGTTCATCCAGATTCTGGCCTTCGTGCGGCATCTGCGGATTGAGCTCAAAGGGTTGGAGGTGAAGACCTACCTCTATTTCGTCGGTGACATCTGCCATCGCGCGTTCCAGCGCTTTGAGCCCGATCACGCACCACGGACAGGACACATCTGAGACAAAGTCGATCTTGAGCGCGGTTTTCATCGATGTCCTCGTTGAGTATTTCGAAATTTCTCGACGCTAGCAGCATGCGGGTGAGCACCTTCAATCGCAAGTATGCTTTATCAGATCGCAGATCAAGCGGTATACGGTACTAAGGCTTGGATATCGCAGATGATCGGCGTGCACGCCCGGACTCTGGTTGTATTTGATGTGCGGCGCAATATGGCGTTGCGGGAATACACACGCAACGCCCGTTGGGTGCATTGGGATATTTCCAATCAGCAAAAAGTCGTGTATTAAACCCGCTGCCTGCGGGATTTAATTCCACACGCTCATTCACCGAGGACCGGCCCATGCGCTTTGATCTAGACAAGATTGATATTCACACCCCGCAGCGCTATGCAAGCCAGGGTTTCCCGTGGCAGGAGTGGGCACAGCTGCGCAACGAGGCACCCGTGTTTTGGTACGAACGCGATGACATCGAACCATTCTGGGCGGTGACCCGGCACGCAGACGTCCTGACCGTGTCTGAGAATTCGAAAATTTTCATCAATGGCGGACCGCGTCTGCGCCTAGCGCTGAAAGGGGAGCCCGAGCTGCTGCGTGGCGGACTTGATACCTTTGGCAAATCGCGCGGTTGGGACCCTAAGGAGCCGCCAGACTTTGTATTTATGGACGACCCGCGCCATCGTCACACGCGCAAGCTGTCGAGCTGGGCGTTTACGCAAGGGTGTATGCGCGAAGTCGGCGCCCATTTTGATGCGCTCGCGGAAACCTTCACAGAAGAACTCATGGCGGCACTGGAGAAATCGCCGAGCTGTGATTTCGTGCACGAGCTTGCCGCCAAGCTGCCGCTCGCCGCGACCGGCGAAATCCTCGGGTTGCCGCCGGATGACTGGAAGGAACTGCTGGTGTGGTCGAACGCAATTTTGGGCGAAGTGGAACCGGCGCATATTCGACCTGGCGAGACATTGGCTGAGGCGGCCGAGCGCAACATGAATGATATGCGCAGTTATCTGGAAGCCTTGATCCATGAGCACCGCGCGCCGGGTGGTGGACCGTCCGCTTTCATCAATCGGCTGGTCAGCGGCAAGGTCGATGGCGAGGTCTTGAGCGATCAGCAATTAAACAGTTATCTGTTCGTGCTGATCGGGGCCGGCAATGACACCACGCGCAATGCCACGACCGGCGGTCTGGTCGCGCTACTGGAACACCCTGCGCAGCGTGATCTGTTGTGCGCGAATCCAGCGGTGATCAACAGCGCAGTCGATGAAATTCTGCGGTGGACCTCGCCCGTGATCAGTTTCCTGCGCACCGCGACGGCGGATTTCGTGCTCAACAATCAGCCCATCAAAGCCGGTGACACCGTGTGCATGTTCTATCCGTCCGCGAATCGTGACGAGCAAGTCTTCGCAGATCCTTACCAATTCGACATCACCCGCAACCCGAACCCACACATCGCTTTCGGGTTTGGGGCGCACTTCTGCATCGGGGTGAATCTCGCGAAGGCCGAGTTACGATCGGTGCTGAAAGCCTTGCGCCGGGTATTGCCGAAGCTGGAACTCACGGGCGAGTCACGCCGGATCGCCAATACGCATGTCTCGGGTTTTTCGATGCTGGGGGTCCGCACGGCGCCTTAAGGCGGGCGCACAGCGCGGCTTTTGGCCTGGTTCCGCCGGCAGTGCAAGCTTCGAACGCGTCACAACGTGCCACACCCCGAAGCACAGCGCGTTTCGACGGGTTTGCCTAGCGCAGTTCGCTAGGGGCCTATTTTGGGTGTTCGGCCATAGACTGGGCGCCCTTGGCGAGCGGGCTACCGCCTCCGATTTTGGATACCAGCCACATCGCCGCGCACCCGAATACAACGCCGGCCGCAATATCGAGTACCCGATTGTTGAGCGTGAGGGTGTCGCGCGCTTTAAGGTCGCGTGCGGATTCGGCAAATCGATCAAATAACTCATGCATCGATGTCATGATGGTCTCTCCTATTATCTTCGTTTCGCTCAACGGTAGGTCTCGCGCATTCCTTCGTAATCCAAACAGCCTAGATGTTCGCCAAGCCCGCTATCGATCGTCAGACGCTGGATTCCAGCGGCGATCTGACGCGCAGGGCTTTTGATTGATCAGTCCTGCGATCAGTCGTCCAATAAGCGTCTTCACAAACCATGTACGCCTTACCCAGTGCGCCCACTATCGAGCATCACCTCGATTTTCGATGCCGGATGGTCGGCTACAACCTTGTAGGACTCGGACTGACGTCGGCATTGAACGAATTCACCGGCTCAACTTCTCGAACCCCTACTGCGGACCCGCCTGGCGGGCGGTGTGGGAGGGACCCGATTAGCGATTGCCCTTCCCCTATGCCGATTTCTGCACCACGACCGCCGTCAATGGTGCACAACTTGCGCGTGTTCGGTTGAGTCCGCACGCTTGCGGGTGTAGTGTCTTAATCGAGTATCAACGGCCTATGAAACAGCCGCCCCAATCTATCGAGGTTATCTTCATGAACGACAATAAGACCACTGAGTCGGCAGGCATCGAAGACGCCCACGAAGTCATGGAGGAGATAAAGAGAAAGGCGAAGTTGAAGAAGGACACCGAAAACCCGCACAGCGGGCTGCCACATTCGGATGCGATTGAGGAGGGGTCAACCAAGCCCCGTTAAGGCACTCACTTTCCTAATTCATTTCGCCGCGAAGGGCCGTGCAAGGTTCTTCACCCGTTACTGGTCAACTGAGGTTTCTCGGTTCAATTCGCGGGTCACCTTATTAGCCACTGCCGCATCAAGACGGTTACCGCATGGAGGCGTTCCATCGGTGAGAGATGACCGCATTCTTCGATGATGGCAATTTCGCTGCCACGGATGGCCGCAGCCATCTCGGTATGCATGGAGATTCTAGCGATTTGCGCAACCAGTAGGCACTGGCGAGGAGATGGTAAACTCCGCCTTTAATTCCCGGCATTGAGCTCATGTCAGCCAAGCATCCGATTGTCGCGATAACGGGCTCGTCCGGTGCGGGGACCACTTCCGCGATGCGGACGTTCGAACAGATTTTTCGGCGCGAAGGTATCGCAGCGGCATACGTAGAGGGTGACAGCTTTCATCGGTATGAGCGCACCGAAATGCAACAGAAACTCGCGGAGGAGAGCGCGCTAGGAAACCCGAATTTCAGCCATTTCGGTCCAGATAACAACCTTTTCGCCGAACTGGAAAGCTTGTTCAGCGACTATGCGAAAACCGGCCGCGGCCGCGTGCGTCGCTACCTACACACGGAGGAAGATGCCGCCGTGTTTCGACAGTCAGCAGGGACCTTCACGCCCTGGTCAACGCTGCCGGATAACAGTGATCTCTTGTTCTACGAGGGGCTGCATGGTGGTTTGGTCGCTGGCTCAGTGAATATCGCGCAGCATCCCGATCTATTGATCGGGGTGGCGCCCGTCATCAACCTCGAGTGGATCCAGAAGCTGCATCGCGACAAAGCGCTGCGCGGCTACAGCACCGAAGCGGTTACGGATACCATTCTGCGCCGCATGCACGATTACGTGCACTATGTGGTGCCACAGTTTTCGCACACCCACATGAATTTTCAGCGGGTACCGGTGGTCGATACCTCGAATCCGTTTGTGGCCCGGCACATCCCCGGGCCGGACGAGTCCTTTCTGGTGATTCGTTTCGCGGATCCGCGCGATATCGATTTCCCCTATTTGTTGTCCATGCTGCAGGGATCTTTTATGTCGCGGGCCAACACGATCGTGTGCCCCGGTGGCAAGATGGATCTTGCGATGCAGTTGATTCTCACGCCGTTGCTGTGGCGGATCATGGAGCAACGCAACCACGCCTTGGCGCGTGGTTGAGCGCCTGCCACGGGGAAACCTTACGCGGTGCGAGGCCCTATCCTGCCCCAAGCGCTCGTTGCATAGGCGCGCGACTGGCGGACTTTGAGATATCATTCGAAACTGCCGCATGAGAGCGGCTCCCGCCGAGGGCAAATCGACTCCGAAAATTTAGCATTCCCACAGAGAAGGTACCGATGGCAGACCAGACTGATACCCGCATCATGGCCCTGTACTGCGACTTCGAGAACGTCGCGCTCGGCGCGCGAGATGCCAAATACTCGCGTTTCGACATTGGCAAGGTGCTCGAACGCCTGCTGCTCAAGGGTAATATCGTGCTCAAGAAAGCCTACTGTGACTGGGAGCGCTACAAGGACTTCAAAAACGCGATGCACGAAGCCGCGTTCGAACTAATCGAAATCCCGCATGTGCGCATCTCGGGCAAGAATTCGGCAGATATCCGTATGGTCGTGGATGCGCTCGATCTCTGCTACACCAAATCGCATGTGGATACCTTCGTCATCATCAGCGGTGATTCCGATTTCTCGCCCCTGGTTAGCAAACTGCGGGAAAACAATAAAACCGTGATCGGGGTCGGTATCAAATCGTCTTCATCAGACCTGTTGATCTCGAACTGCGACGAATTCATCTACTACGACGATCTGGTGCGGGTGGAAAAACAGCGGCGTCCGCGCCGCAAAGTCCAAGCGCAGACCGCCGCCGCGACACCCGCCGTCACCGCGGAACAAGATCGTAGCCAGGAAGCGATCGATATCGTGATGGAAACAGTTGAAGCGCTGTTCACCGAGCGCGGCGCGGAAGACAAGATCTGGGGCTCGATGGTCAAGCAAGCGCTCAAGCGCCGACGACCGGGCTTCAACGAATCGTATTACGGGTTCAAATCGTTTTCTCGCCTGCTCGATGAGGCGGAGAATCGCAAGTTGCTTACGCTGGAGCACGACGAGAAGTCTGGCGGGGTCATCATTCGCAATTTCGTGCCGGAGCCGGAGCCGGAGCCAGACACTGAGACGGAGTAACGCGCCCGCAATTTGTCGGGAGGTATAGGCCCGCGACTGCGGGGTGGTTCGCCTCGACCATGGGTGTCGGGTTGAGGAAGTCGGATAACGCCATTTCAGGCATTCTCATCCAGGCGCTCGCGCGCCTGTGCGCGCAATTCAATCTTGCGAATCTTTCCGCTCGAGGTCATCGGGAAACCCTCGACGAACACCACGTGCCGCGGGATCTTGAAGCTCGCGATTCGCCCCTTCATGCGCTCGATCAGGGTTTCTCCTGAGATTTGCTGGCCAGCCTTGAGGATGATAAACGCAACCGGCACTTCAGTCAGGCGGGGATCGGGATAGGCCACCACAGCCGCATCCTGCACTTCGGCCATGCCGCGCAGATAGCCCTCGATTTCTGCCGGCGAGACATTTTCGCCGCCCACTTTCAGCATGTCTTTGGCGCGGCCCATGAACACGAGATGCCCATCTTCCCGGATATACGCCGTATCGCCGGAATGCACCCACCCATCGACCAGGGTCTGTGCCGTCGCTTCGGGTTTGTCCCAGTAACCCTTCATGATGGCGTAACCCTTGATCAAGAGTTCGCCCTGCATGCCCGGCGGCTGCTCCAGACCCGTGGCTGGATCGATAACCTTGAATTCGTAGTCGTTCATCGGATAACCCGAGGCATACACGCGTTGCTCTCGCGTATGCGAGGGATTGTTGCACGCCACATACGCCCAGACTTCGCTCATACCGAACCCGGAGATGGTGGGACAGAATACCTCCTGGACCTTCAGGGCGATCGGAATCGTGCTCTCCTGGCCCGCCGGCAAAGTGCCCATGCGCACACTCAGCGAGCGAGGCTTACGCGCCTGCGCGGCGAGCAAATCGGCCCAATGGGTTTCGAAACCATGCAGAAAGGTCGCTTTTTCGCGCTCGGC
>JAYTEX010000049.1:0-18198 GCA_043734785.1 Pseudomonadota bacterium
TATTACTGGGATTACATCTACGAACCGGAAGCAAAGGAAGTGATGGAGCACTTGCTCGCGCGTTACATCGAATCGTTGGTCTACCAAAGAGTCGTTGAAAACATCTCCTGTGAGCAGGCGGCCCGCATGGTCGCCATGAAAAGTGCCTCCGACAACGCAGGCAAGCTCATCAAAGAGCTGCAACTCATATACAACAAAGCCCGCCAAGCTGCGATTACCCAAGAGCTGGCCGAAATCGTCAGCGGCGCTGCAGCTGTCTGACCCGCGCATGGCTTTGAATACCGAATCGCCCCTTTTATAGAGCAACTATTGCATGAGCACAGGCACCATTTCTCAGATCATTGGGGCGGTCATCGATGTCAAGTTCCCCACCGCCGCGGTTCCCAAAATTTACGACGCGCTGAAACTCGCCGATGGATCGACCACCTTGGAAGTCCAGCAGCAGCTCGGTGACGGCGTGGTGCGCACGATTGCGCTGGGTTCCACCGACGGCCTACGCCGTGGCATGACGGTGACCAATACTGGCGCCCCCATCACGGTGCCGGTAGGACAGAAAACGCTCGGCCGCATCATGAATGTGTTGGGTGAGCCGATCGACGAGGCAGGGCCAATCGATACCACGGAAACCATGTCGATTCACCGCGAAGCGCCGAAATTCACGGAGCTGTCCCCCGCGACGGAATTGCTCGAAACGGGAATCAAAGTGATCGATTTGATCTGCCCGTTCGCCAAAGGCGGCAAAGTCGGCCTTTTCGGAGGTGCCGGGGTCGGCAAGACCGTGAACATGATGGAGTTGATTCGTAATATCGCGATCGAGCATAGCGGCTTCTCGGTGTTTGCCGGGGTTGGCGAACGGACGCGCGAAGGCAACGACTTCTATCATGAAATGAAAGATTCGAATGTTCTCGACAAGGTGTCACTGGTGTACGGGCAGATGAATGAACCGCCGGGGAACCGTCTGCGTGTGGCATTGACCGGCCTAACCCTGGCGGAGAAATTCCGCGATGAGGGGCGCGATGTGCTGTTGTTCATCGACAACATCTACCGGTTCACGTTGGCTGGAACCGAAGTGTCGGCGCTGCTCGGACGCATGCCGTCGGCGGTGGGATACCAGCCGACGCTCGCCGAAGAAATGGGCCGGCTGCAGGAGCGTATTACCTCCACCAAGACCGGCTCGATCACGTCGATTCAAGCCGTTTATGTGCCCGCAGACGACTTGACCGACCCGTCGCCCGCGACCACTTTCGCCCACTTGGATGCGACTGTCGTGTTGTCGCGCCAGATTGCCGAACTTGGAATTTATCCGGCAGTCGATCCGCTTGATTCCACTAGCCGCCAGCTCGATCCGTTGGTCGTCGGCCAGGAGCACTACGATACTGCGCGTGCGGTGCAAGGCACACTGCAACGCTACAAGGAACTCCGCGACATCATCGCCATTCTCGGCATGGATGAATTGTCCGAAGAAGATAGGCTTACCGTAGCACGGGCTCGCAAGATTCAGCGTTTTCTGTCGCAGCCGTACTTCGTCGCCGAAGTTTTCACCGGCGCGAAAGGACGGTACGTTTCACTCAAGGACACTATCCGCGCCTTTAAGGCCATTGTGGCGGGCGAGTATGATCACCTGCCGGAGCAGGCGTTCTACATGGTCGGCACGATCGAAGATGCAGTCGAAAAAGCCAAGACCCTCTAAAAGCATCGCCTAAGGAACCTCCATGGCCACCATTCACGTCGACATCGTCAGTGCGGAGCGCGAAATATTCTCAGGCGACGCGGCGATGGTATTCGCCCCGGCCCTGCTGGGCGAGGTCGGCATCGCACCGGGCCACACGGCGATGTTGACACGGATGAGCCCGGGCGAAGTCCGAGTGCAGTTGCCGGGTGGCGAAGAGCAGGCCTTCTATGTTTCGGGCGGCATGCTCGAGGTCCAACCTAAAATAGTGACGGTGCTGTCCGACACTGCCGTGCGCGCCCATGATTTGGATGAAGCGGCCGTACTGAAAGCCAAGCAAGCAGCCGAAGACACGCTTAAGGACCGCTCTGGTAAATTGGACGTTACTAAAGCACAGGCCGAACTGGCTGAACTGGCGGCGCAACTGCTGACCATCCAACGTCTTCGTCGTCGCGGCGGTTAACGCCCCTTTAGCGTGCCAGGGTATCGGTGATGGGTAGCGGCGAGAGTCGCTAGCTCGAGCCTGCGCACGTCGCGCGCTTCATTTCCGGGCGTTCCGCCCGCTACATAGTCTGTTTCCAGCGCGATTTTCGCGGTGCGCGATTGAGGTGTGCCGTGGCGGCGCGGCGCACGTCTATGCCCATCGTCCGTCGGGTGTCCACTACGGGCGGTCGTGGCCCGTGTGCCAGCGATTTAATGCGGTGAAACTTGGCCTGAAACAATTCCAGCGAGCTGGGCACCTGACCTTTCTGGCGATTACTATTGAGATGATCAAACCTCAAGAAGGCGCAACTGCATGAATCTTTGTGTGTGTATCCTGGCGGCAGGACAGGGCAAACGGATGTACTCCAAATTGCCCAAGGTATTGCATCGCATCGCGGGTAAACCGCTGCTTGGCCACGTGCTCGACTCGGCCGCGGCGCTCACGACCACGATCCCAATTGTCATCTATGGTCACGGGGGCGACCAGTTGCAAAGCCATTACGCGGGACGCGAAATTACCTGGGTCGAGCAACGGGAACAGCTGGGGACTGGGCATGCGGTGAGCCAAGCACTCATGTCTTTACCCCGCGACGCTTTCATCCTGATTCTTTACGGTGATGTGCCATTGTTGTCTGCCGCTACGCTGCAGAGCCTGCTCAACGCCGCCGAAGATAGCGGCTTTTCTTTGTTAACAGTCATCCTGCCGGAGCCTAGCGGGTATGGACGGATTATTCGTAATCATCGCGGCGATATCGTGCGCATTGTGGAACACAGGGATGCGACACCCGAAGAGTTGGAGATAGGCGAGGTGAACACGGGCATCATGGTGGTCCGTGGCGAGTACCTGCATCAGTGGTTACCGCAACTGATGAATCACAATGCGCAAGGCGAGTACTATTTGACCGATTGCGTTGCAATGGCGGTCAGCACCGGCGTGCGAGTGGTGGGCGTTGCTGCGCGCAGTGCGCTCGAAGTCACAGGCGTCAATAATCGTGTGCAGCTTGCGGAGCTTGAACGCGCGCATCAACGCGCGCGAGCGGATGTGCTCATGGCCCAGGGTGTTACGTTGATGGATCCGAACCGCATCGATGTGCGGGGCGTGCTTACTTGTGGGCAGGACGTGACGATCGATATTAATGCCGTTTTCGCCGGCGATGTACAACTCGGCGATGGCGTCGTGATCGGCCCAAATTGCCTGATCAGTGACTCTGTGATTGGTGAAGGGGTAGAAGTTTTAGCCAATTCGGTGATCGAAAATGCCCGCATTGGCCGCGGTGCCAGAATTGGGCCATTCTCTCGGATCCGCCCCGACACGGAGCTGGGTCCGGAAGTGCACGTCGGCAATTTCGTCGAGATAAAAAAGTCCCGCATCGACGCCGGCAGTAAGGTGAATCACCTCAGCTATATCGGGGATAGCGAGATAGGCCGCGACGTAAATGTGGGGGCGGGCACGATCACGTGCAACTATGACGGCGCCTTCAAGCACAAAACGATCATCGAAGACGGCGCTTTCATCGGGTCGGATACTCAACTCGTTGCGCCCGTTACGATCGGGCGAGGAGCAACGATAGCGGCAGGCACCACCGTGACGGAGGATGTCGAACCGGAACGGCTTGTGCTAAGTCGTGTGCGACAAAAATCCATTGCCGGATGGCAAAGGCCGAGCAAGAAAAAATAAGGGGTCACGCGTGGACCTCCACGGACGCTTAATCGAGCTAACGCCGGCCGGCAAGCGATCCGTCACATCAGCAAGATGACTGCACGATCACCACCACAGGGTCGCAATACGAAGCGAAGCGCAAGGAAATAAACGCATCATGACCACGGCACTGGCTGACTTGTACGATGAATACGGCGAAAAGCTGAGGGTGGCCGCGCCGATTTTTCATGATTTCGGTGGCAAAGTTGAATTTGAAGGATCAGTCGCCATCGTCAAGGTATTTGAGGACAACACACTGGTTCGCGCGGCGCTTGAGCAGCCAGGAAATGGTCAGGTGTTGGTCGTTGATGGCGGTGGCTCGCTGCGCTGCGCGCTGGTTGGCGATATGCTCGGGGCATTGGGCGTCAAGAACGGGTGGTCAGGTATGCTTATTTATGGTTGTGTACGCGACGCCGCTCCACTGAGCCTTCTTCCGATCGGTATCAAGGCCTTGGCAACCAATCCCCGAAAAAGCGCGCGCCGTGGCGAGGGCGACAAGAATTTGTCGGTGCGTTTCGCTGAAATCTCGATTCACCCCGGCGATTATCTTTATGCAGATCGCGATGGCGTGATCCTTGCCGACTGCAAGTTGGCCTGAGCGTCCCACCATGTCTGCGTCGTTCAAAGTCGCCTGTATCCAGAACTGTGCCGAAGATGAGGTCCTGACCAACATCGCTTTCGCGAGTAAGTTGAGTAGAGAGGCGGCGGCCGCAGGTGCCAGCTTGATTTGCCTGCCGGAGAACTTTGCTTGCCTGGAAGCAACCGACGATCGCTACGCCAGTCGCGGTTACGACGCCGCACATCATCCGGCGCTTCCGGTATTTGCGGCATTGAGTCGCGAGCTGGGGGTTTTTTTTGCGTTAGGGTCTTTAACGATCAAGGTATCCGACACCAGAGTGGCGAATCGCAGTTTTTTGATTGCGCCGGATGGCGCGGTACTCGCGGAGTACGACAAAGTTCATCTATTCGATGTGCGGCTGCGCAATGGGGAGTACTACCGTGAGTCCAACACCGTCGTCGCGGGTGACTGCGCGCGCGTGGTTGACTTGCCGTGGGGGCGGCTCGGGTTGTCGATTTGTTATGACGTTCGGTTTCCCCATTTATATCGAATGCTGGCGAAAGCCGGCGCGGATTTTCTCGCCATCCCGGCCGCGTTCACCTACACCACTGGGCTCGCGCATTGGCATGTGCTGCTCCGCGCGCGCGCGATCGAGACGGGTTGCTTCGTATTCGCTGCAGGGCAATGCGGGGTCCGGCGCTGGGGCCGACGGACCTTTGGACACTCGTTGATTGTGGATCCCTGGGGAGAAGTGCTCGCCGACGGCGGCACGGAACCTGGCTTCGTCCTGGCCGATATCGCGACCGCCAAAGTCGCCGAGGCGCGGGGCATGATCCCGGCTTTGCAGCATGACCGAGACCTTTCCCCACCCGTGTGAGGCAGTACCCGATTCAGGACGAGTTAATCGTCTGAACGTTAGGGTGCGGCCTGACTACCCTCAACCGAACCACTCTCTGCTACCCAGGTCGCCGAGCAGATACCGCTAACGAATACCGTAGGCTAAAATCTGAATATGCGTCCGAACGTTCTTGTTGGTATCGCTCGTTTTGCGCTGTTTTGTGCGTTTACATGGCCGGTGTCGGCGGCTGATTTCGCCGTTCCAACCGCGACGTCGCGCACCCCCGCGGCGGATGGTGCCGACCATGCGGCGGAGCTCGCGAGAGTCCAAACTGGCGGACGTGTGTTGGATGTGCGTCCCGCGCACGATAGCGCGGAATCCGCCTACGAAGTAAGGGTCTTGCTAGATGAGGGGCGCGTCAGACGCATTGTGATCGACGTCGAGTCGGGAAAAATAAAGTAACTGTTTAATGCGACTACTATTGGTTGAGGATGAACGGCAGCTTCGCGAAAGCCTCGCGGCGCGGCTACGCGCGGAAGGGTTTGCGGTGGATGTCGCGGCTACCGGCACGGAGGGGCTTTTCAGTGGCGGCGAATACCCGATCGATGCCGCCATTGTCGACCTTGGCTTGCCAGACATTCCTGGGACGGAGCTGATCGCGAAATGGCGGACAAAGGGACTGACTTTCCCCATCCTGATACTGACCGCCCGCGGAAGTTGGGAAGACAAAGTAGCAGGCTTGGAAATAGGCGCGGATGACTATCTCGTCAAGCCTTTCCACACGGAAGAATTACTCGCGAGAGTTCGCGCGCTATTACGCCGCGCCGCCGGCTGGACAGAAGCGAAGTTACGCTGCGGGGCTTATATTCTGGATACTGCCGCAAAGTCGCTGACTTTTGACGGACAGGAAATCGAAATTACGGCGTTCGAATACAAAGTGCTGGAGTATTTGATGATGCACGCCGGGCGAGTCGTCTCGAAGACCGAGCTAAGCGAGCACCTTTACGAGGACGACAATGACCGGGACAGTAACGTGCTCGAGGTGATCATTGGCCGCCTGCGCAAGAAGCTTGATCCGTCACGCGAGATCAATCCGGTAGAAACGGCACGCGGACATGGCTATCGATTTCGTTTTGAACGTAGCTTGGGCGCCAACGAGTGATCTCCTGAGCCCATGGCGCGCGCCGAGCGACGCTGATGGTGCGCTCTCTTCATAGCAGGTTATTGATTGTCGCCGGAGTGGTGCTTGCCGCATTTTTGGGGATCGCCGCAGTGGTCCTCGATCACGGCTTCAGGCAAACCGCGCGCGCCTCTGTTCAAGAACGATTGAAAGGCCAAATTTTCGTTCTTCTCGGTCTAGCCGATCTTGACCAGCCCAGCCAGCCGCTGAGCGCCGAGCAAATTCCAGATCCCGCGCTCGCCATGCCAGAATCTGGCCATTACGCACAAGTGTATGATGCGAAGGGAGATGTCTTGTGGCGTTCGCGCTCAATGCTGGGACTGACTATCCAGTGGCCAGGGGAGCGCGCAGCGGGCAACTTCGTGTTCGAAGAAGCGATCTCATCCACTGAGGAACGTCTGTTCTGTCTCAGTTATTTAGTGCAGTGGGAACCTCGCGGCAAGCGGGAGCCCGAAGTCTATACCTTGCAAGCGTGTGAAGGGCGACGAGAATTCAATGCCCAGGTGCACCGATTTCAGCGCAGCATGTGGTTATGGTTCAGTGGCCTGGCCGCCTTCCTGCTCCTGATCCAGACCGCTATCCTGAGGTGGGGAATTGGGCCACTTCGCCAGGTGGCGAGCGAGTTGCGCGCGATCGAGTCGGGACAACAGAATGCCCTGAATGGCGAGTATCCACGAGAACTTCAAGCGCTCACAGGCAATTTGAACGCGCTGTTGGCCGCTCGTGATACACACCTCCAGAGATACCGCAACGCCTTGGGCGATCTTGCCCATAGCCTCAAGACGCCGTTGGCAGTCATTCGCTCAACGCTGGAGTCCGATAGTCGAGCGCGCGAAATTGCGGACGTCTTGAAAGAACCGGTCGACCAGCTCGACGCGACGATCAAGTATCAGTTGCAGCGCGCAGCGACCGCTGGGCGCAGCGCGCTTGCCCACCCGGTCGAAGTCGCGCCTGTCCTCGAACGAATATTGAACTCGCTGCGCAAGGTCTATCACGCGCGTGCGATAACCATTAGTGGAACCGCGCCGCCGGCGGTTCTGTTCTATGGGGATCAGGGGGATTTGATGGAAATCCTGGGGAATCTGGCAGACAACGCCTGCAAATGGGCGCGCTCGAATGTACGCGTCGAAATCCTACGAGAGAAGCCGGACCCTGGGAGTGCACGACCTTGGTTGCGCATCAAGATTCACGATGATGGCCCCGGACTTCCGCCAGCACGTGCCCACGAAGTGATGCGGCGTGGTGCCCGCTTGGATCAATCAGTCGAAGGGCATGGGATAGGTCTCGCGACCGTCAGAGAGATTGTTGAGACGGGCTATTTCGGAGAGCTGTCACTGCGCTGTGGGCCGCAAGGGACGACCGCCGAAGCTCTTTTGAAATTCGATTGACCAATGGTTAGGAAAGGCAGTTGGGGTTGTTCGATGCTGGTACAATTATGGTCAATTTAAAGGCAGAATTTCATGTCCAGTTTTGTTCCCATCAGCGCCGATGCCCCCATCATTCGCGAAGGTCGGCGCAAGAATGCCTACAGCTATGAGGAACTCATAGGGTGCGGGCGAGGCGCCTTGTTTGGTCCAGGCAATGCGCAGTTACCACTGCCACCGATGCTCATGTTCGATCGCATCATCAAGGTTGAAGATACGGGCGGTAAGTACAATAAGGGCGAAATGATCGCCGAATTGGATATCCATCCCGACTTGTGGTTCTTCAAGTGTCACTTCGAGGGAGATCCGGTGATGCCCGGATGCCTAGGGCTCGATGCGATGTGGCAATTAATCGGCTTTTTCCTCGCCTGGAAAGGCGGTTTGGGGCGCGGGCGGGCGCTAGGGGGTAACGAGATTCAGTTCAGCGGACAAGTAGCACCGAATCGCAAACTGATTCGATACCACATTGACATCAAGCGGCTGGTGCAGCGCGCGCTGGTCATGGGCATTGCCGACGCTCGCATGGAAGTAGATGGCGAGATGATCTACCAAGGTTCCAATCTTCGCGTCGGCCTATTTACCGAAATATAGGTGACTTGTCACAGGGCGTTTTCTTGCGAGCACGGTCAGATCCCGCAGTTTGATTCATTAAGATACATGCGGCGCATCTCAGTATTCCTTCGCGCGTCAGGGACGCCCGGGGGATGATGGCACCGGCCGCCTCGAAAGCGGCAAGGGCGTTTTCAAGCTCGTTCAGCCGCAAGTAGAGTAGTACTCCCCACGCCCTGATAAGGCGCCAAACGCTTAGGCAAGCTTTGCTTCCTGAAACGCTTCGCGAGCAGCATCGATTGTAAACTCGATATCCTTTTCGGAATGCGCGGATGACACGAAGCCGGCTTCAAAAGCCGACGGGGCGAGATAAACGCCGCGAGCAAGCATTGCGTGATAAAAGCGTTTGAAATGTGCGAGGTTGCACGCCATGACCTGCGCGTAACTGGAAATCTCCCGGTCTTGCGTGAAAAACAAGCCGAACATGCCGGTCACTGCGGTGGTGCAAAATGGGATATCCACAGCGTTGGCTGCGGCTTGGAGGCCAGTCGTCAAGTCGCGCGTGCGTTGCGCAAGCTTGGTGTAGAAATCAGCGTCTTCGGTGAGCTTTAGTGTCGCTAATCCGCTCGCCATCGCGAGCGGATTGCCTGAAAGTGTGCCGGCCTGATAAATCGGTCCTGTCGGGGCGATTGAATCCATGAATTTCGCGGGGCCCCCGAAGGCACCCACTGGTAATCCTCCGCCTATCACTTTCCCGAGAATCGTGAGATCCGGCGAGATCCCATACAATCCCTGGGCCCCATGACGATGGACGCGGAATCCGGTCATCACTTCGTCGAAAATCAGTAACGTGCCGCTTTCTGCACTGATGTTTCGCAGGCCTTCGAGAAACCCGGGTAACGGCGCGACGCAGTTCATGTTTCCCGCAATCGGTTCAATGATAATGGCGGCAATTTCGTGCCCGACTTCCTTGAATATCGCGGCTACCCCTGCGAGATCATTGAAAGATGCGGTGACTGTGAGGTTGGCGAGGGCAGCTGGGACTCCGGGTGAGGTCGGAACTCCGAGTGTCAGTGCGCCCGAACCGGCCTTGACCAACAGGGAATCAGCATGTCCATGGTAACAACCTTCGAATTTCAGGATGCGAGATCGACCAGTGATACCGCGCGCGAGCCGTATCGCGCTCATCGCCGCTTCCGTTCCTGAACTGACCATCCGAATTTTTTCAATTGAAGGGAGAAGCGCGCATACCCGTTCGGCAAGCTGCGTCTCAATAGCGGTCGGTGCGCCAAAACTGACCCCGAGCCGTAGTTGTTTTTCTATCGCGGACCTTACCTGGGGATGTGCATGCCCAACTATCATCGGCCCCCAACTGCCCACGTAGTCAACATAACGGTTTCCGTCTTCATCGAAAATGTACGCGCCTTCAGCACGCGCCATGAAAATGGGATCACCTCCCACACCGTTAAAGGCGCGTACTGGCGAGTTAACGCCGCCGGGAATGCACCGCAGGGCTTCGCTGAAGAGGCGTTTCGATCGATCGAACATGGACATTAACCGTGGTTATGTAAACAAGCTTGCGTATCGGTGGACGGCCACGGCGATATCCGATTGACCAAATATACCGCTGATGACAGCCAAGAAGTGTGCGCCAGCGTGAAGCACTTCACGGCCATTTTCGGGGGTTATACCGCCGATCGCAACGATTGGAACAGAAAATTCGGCACGCGCTGTGTGCAGGAGATCGAGGCTGCAGCGATTCGCGGACCGCTTGGTCGAGGATTCAAAAACGCTGCCGAATGCCACATAGTCCGCACCGGCCGCAATCGCATCGCGAGCGCGTTGCAAGGAGTCGTAACAGGACACGCCAACCAGCATTTCGTGGCTTGCAAGCCTCGCAATCGGTAGTGCATCCAAGTCTTCTTTCCCCAGATGGATACCGGCGGCCATGGATTCGAGTGCGAGCTCAAGATCATCGTTAATGATGAGGGGTTTTCCGTAACGATCACACAGGCGGCACAATGTAGAGGCCAACTTCAGTCGATCGTGATAGTTCCGCGACTTGTCTCGGTACTGAAGCATCGAAACTCCATTCGCCAAGCAGCTTTCTGCGTCACGCAGCAGTCTCTCTTCGCTGTCGCTAGCGGCCGTGATGGCGTAGATCCCGCCTGCTGGAAGGGCGCCTACTGGCATCGTAAGTCACCCACTAGCCCCGCCAACCGGTTGGGGATTTTTTGCGCTCCTCCGATCGATATCGCAGATCTGACAGTCCGTTCGGTGTAGGACTGGGCGGCGCCTATCGCGCATTCCATCGTTTCGCCACGCGCGCAGAATGCCGCAATCGCGGTGGCAAGGGTGCAGCCGGTTCCATGGTAGGCGCCTGGATGTACCGGCCATCGGTATTCGGCGAATACTGCGCCATCGCGGTACAGGTAGTGGCGTGAATCGCTATTAGCCGCTTCGTCAGTGCCCGTTAACAGCGCATATCGGCATTTGCTCCCGTTACCCGATAACGACCGACCTATTTCGTCAAGGTCGGTAGCGCCGACTAAACGCCGCGCCTCTTGGTAGTTGGGTTTGATTAAACTCGAGATTCGGAGAAGTACCGCAGGCAACACACGCACAGGACCATCGGTCATCAGCGTGCCACCCGCACTCGCGGACATCACCGGATCAAGAATCACGGTAGTCTCGCTCGGCAAGAGGTTTAACGCTTCTGCAACGGCCTGCGCTATCTCTACATCCGGAAGCATTCCTATTTTGCACGATGCAACGTGGCCGATGTCGGCCATCAGATAACGAACCTGGTCGATGATATCCGCAGGCTTCAACGCGATGATTCGGCTCAATCCACGCGTGTTCTGAACCGTTATCCCGGTGGCGATAGGTAACGCGTGGCATCCTAAAGAAAGACAGGTTTCGATATCTGCCTGCAAGCCGGCGCCACTCGGATCTAGTCCACCAAAAAGCAGCACCAGCGGGGCCTGATTTTCGGCGACGTCTAAGGAGTTGAGTTCCTTAGTCTCTCGATAAGCACTCATGGCGAATTTTCGGCTCACGCAAATGGTCAAAATCAACGCCAAATTACGCTAGCATTGCCCCCACCACAACTCACAGAGCTCATCTGCGTGCAGAAATATTTATGTGTCATTTGCGGCTTCATTTATGACGAAGCATTGGGCCTTCCAGAGGAAGGCATTCCGCCAGAGACCCGGTTCGATGATTTGCCGCTGAACTGGTTTTGCCCAGATTGTTCGGCACGTAAGGAGGATTTCGAGCTTATCGTTGACTAGCGGATTCGCAATCCGCTAACGCCAAGGTGTGATCAGAACGGCTTGACTTCAGCAAGTACGACCACGGCAATCAAAATCAGCACGGGGAACTCGTTCAGCCACCGGTAGTAGGTCTGCGAGCGGCGATTCGCGTCCGTGGCGAATAGTCGAGTGAGGTATCCAAGATAGAGATGATAGCCGAACAGTAGCAGGACAAAAGCTAGTTTAACGTGCAGCCATTTCGTCGCGACCAGCCATTCGATACCCTGCAGATACATGAGCCATACCCCGAACCCGAATGCCAAGATGGCTGCGGGAGTAGTGATGCCGTAGAGCAATCTGCGTTCCATTACCTTGAAACGCGCGATCCCGATCACATCTTCTGCCGCCGCGTGATAGACAAATAGTCGCGGCAAATAAAATAGTCCGGCGAACCAGGCGACCACAGATATCAAATGAAAAGACTTGATCCAGAGATACATAAGCTTGGCTCGAAGGCGTGAGGTTCTGGGGTGGTGATCATAGACGATGGTGTTAAATTTCCTGATATTGGGCACTGGCGGGCACATACCGTAAACGCAATTGCCCAGGAGAATGCCCAGATAGGTGCCAGCCACCCTTACGCCTGCGACGTAACTCAGCTCTTGAGGTTCGAGACCGACCAGTTCGGCGGTGGTTTGGGACTGTATTGGCGACAAACTTCAGGTAATACTTAAAACCGATGACAACGGGACCCTTGATGATAGGAGCTACTATATGTTGTGCTGATTCTGAACATATAAACCAATATATAGAGCGTGAGTCTTCTTTTGGTCTATACGCGCCGGACCTGGTCGATGCTCGCGACCCGTCAGTCCAGCTTGCTGGACGTAAAGAGGAAGGCCAAGCTTGCATATTCACGGTATGCGCCTAAGGTAACGTGCCCTAGACTACACACGGTGGCTACATCGGTGGCATTACCACGCCAAACCAATCGAGACCGTCTATGTTTAATCGCAAAAAACGCAAACAGATCGATGCAAGCTCCATCATCGGGCACCAAACGCACGTGCTTGGAGATATCAACTTCGAAGGTCGTCTTCACATCAATGGCACTGTCCGGGGGAACGTTTCGGCGGATCAGGACGAGAGGGCAATGCTCACGCTCAGCGAAAATGGATCCATTCACGGGAATGTGAAGGTGCCGTACGTCGTTCTGAATGGGCCAGTGATCGGTTCAGTTTATGCCATGGATCACATCGAACTCGCGCCCAAGGCGAGGGTCGAAGGAGATGTACACTACGCCCTTATTGAAATGGCGATGGGTGCAGAGGTAAATGGGAAATTAGTGCGGATCAACGTGGTCGAGCCCGAACCGTTGCGCCTTAGCATGCCTTTGCGAGAAGCGGCGCAATAAGATTCTTCTTGTTAATCAATAGCAACTTTAGAGCACTCAAATGTCAGCGACTTCCCCGAATGCAGAGTCTTCCTTCCCAGCTCCACTCCTTTTCACGGATGCGGCAGCTCGAAAAGTCCAGAACCTAATTGATGAAGAGGGGGATGAATCTCTGATGCTGAGAGTGTTCATCTCCGGCGGCGGGTGTTCCGGGTTTCAGTATGGTTTCACGTTCGATCAGAACGAAGGAGACGGGGACACGATCGTAGAGAACCAAGGGGTCAAGCTACTCATCGACCCAATGAGTATTCAGTATTTGACAGGAGCTGAGATCGACTACAGCGAAGGCTTGGAGGGCGCTCAGTTCGTCATTCGCAATCCCAACGCGCAAACGACCTGCGGGTGTGGGTCGTCGTTCTCGGTCTAAGTGACTGACAAAATCGCGACATAAACGCAGGTTTACCCCGCCGAGTAGATCGCGCCTAAAATCGCGGAACGCGATGCCCCGGTGACTGAAGGTAGGTTCCCTGGCAGGTCATGCAAGCGCCGATAAGCCAACCACGCAAAAGCCATTGCTTCAACGGCAGACGTTGGGGCACCGTGGTTTTCCGAGGTCTCGATGACGATTTCGCCCGCGAGCGTTTTGATTCGATTGACGAGCTGAAGATTCTTCGCCCCACCGCCACAAATAATTATCCGATTGCACTCGGGTAAGTGCCGCTCAATTTGCGAGACGATGGACGTGGAAGTCAATTCGAGCAAAGTCCGCTGAATATCTTCCCCACGACTCGAGCGGCGTTCAGATTGGTTGATCGCGAGATCTAGCCAGCTCAGATTAAAGTCCTCGCGACCGGTCGACTTCGGTGGTGAGCGAGAGAAGTAGGGATCGCGCAGGAGAAAATCCAGTAATTTTTCATCCAAATTCCCAGTGCTCGCCCACGCACCGTCGCGGTCAAATGGCTCATCCCTCTGGCGCCGTACCCATTGATCCATCAGGGTATTACCAGGGCCAGAGTCAAAGGCGATGACAGTTGAGTCGGGCACCCCTGGCAGCAGCGTCACATTGGCGATGCCGCCGATATTCACTACCGCTAGCGGACACCCGGGCTCTTCAAATAGAGCTTGATGAAAGCGGGGTACTAGCGGCGCACCCTGGCCGCCAAGCGCGACATCTTTACTTCTGAAATCGGCGACCGTGGTGATGCCGGTTCGAGTCGTGATCGTGTTCGCGTCACCCAGTTGTAGGGTGTAAGGGATTTGGCCATTCGGCGCATGTGAGATTGTTTGGCCGTGACTGCCAATGGCGCTTATCTGAGACCCGAGAAATCTGCAACTAGAAATCAGATTGCATGCTGCATCTGAAAATTCCAACCCGATACGGACATTCAGGCCGCCAAAGTCGCACGGAGATAGCGTTCTCTTGCCGACCACAATCGACTCAAGGAGTTGTCTTAGATCCGCCGAATAAGCAGTCTCCTGGTATTCAATCAGGCGGATTTCAGTCGGCGTGATCTCAATTAAGGCGGCGTCTATGCCGTCCATACTCGTGCCGGAATTTAGGCCGATATAAAAAGGCACCAATTAACAGCCTGTCAGGCTTAGAAGGGATCTGTCGCGGTGATTCCCAAAGTCCGACAAGCTGCTAGCTCCCGAATTCAAGAACAAAGCAGCTTTATGGAGTCTTAGGGCCGTGTTGGATTCGGCCGGGCGCGTCATTTCCTGCCACCATCGTGTCTTTCTTGTCTGCATCGGAGCGATGCAGCGACTCAAGGCGTGCCATTAGCGGGGCGCTCTGTTTGAAGAAGCTATCCTGGAACCTGCGCTCTAGGGGGAGCGCATTCGGCAACTTGACTGCGAGCGGATCTCGGTGGATGCCGTTGATTAAGAATTCGTAATGAAGATGAGGGCCTGTCGCAAGTCCAGTACGGCCTACATAGCCGATGGTTTGTCCTTGCTCTACGGTTGATCCGGCACGGATGTCGCGAGCGAAATTGGACATATGCCCATACAAGGTACTGTAGGTGTCTCCATGCTTCAGTTGAATGACCTTGCCGTAGCCGCTTTTCCAGCCGACAAACGTCGCTCTTCCATCAGCAACGGCCTGAATGGGCGTACCTGTAGGAGCCGAGTAATCGACCCCTTTGTGGGCCCTAATACGGTTGAGGATAGGATGCTTCCGCGCGAGGCTGAAGCGAGAACTGATGCGGGTGAAATTAACGGGTGTGCGCAGAAAAGCCTTTCGCATCGCCTCACCCTTGTCGGAGAAGTAGCCAGCTACACCATTTTGATTGTCGTAGTAAATCGCCCGCAGGCGTTTACCGCCATTTATAAATTCTGCGGCGAGGATTTTACCGTTGGTGATTTTCTGTCCGTCCTTGTAAAACTCTTCATAGACTACGCTGAATTGATCTCCCCGTTGGAGATCGCGCAGGAAATCAACGTCCCATCCGAAGACGTTTATGAACTCCATAATTGTTCGATCGGTCAGGCCCGCTTTCTGACCATCGATGAACAGTGAGTGGTTAATTTGGGCGACTGCTGACGCAAGACGAACTTCAGGCTTCGACGTCAACCATTCCGCACTGAACAGCGCCCCATTTCTGTGGAAACGGGCGGATGTAAGAAAATCCTGTTCGAAGATGATTTCTTCTACCCGACTGCTCGCCAAGCGAAATCGTAATGTCTGTCCGGGTGATAGGTTGACCAGTGCCGCTCGGGATTGCTTGCTGATCTCCAAAATCTTTTGCAGGTCTTGCCTGTTTGCGCCAACTCGATTGAACACAATCGATAGGTTGTCCCCAGATACCACGGTAACGTTCCGCCACGTTGCGTTTGGATAGAGGGGGTTGTTGAGGACCAGTTCGCTTTTTCCAGAATCTCCGAGCAGTTCTCGCGGTACCCGAGGTTCGAAAGGTAATCGAGAACTGTCATCGGACTGTTCATTCTGGTCGGATAAACTCGCCTCCAAAGCACGAGGTACTATTCGTTCCGTAGGATGACGTGCAACGTGCCCTTGTACGGGCGACGAGAAATAAGATTCGCCAACTTCAATCCCCACCAACGCAATCCCAAGCAGTCCAAGACAGGAGAAGAGAAGCTTGCGCTTGCGAACGAGCGCATATCGTCGGCGACTTGGTCGCGACAAATAGGCGTCACTATGAATCGTTCGGTGGTAGCTCACGCCCCCTCCAGCGTGTGGAATGGGCGAAAGTAACTTGTGATGGTGCTTCCGTCAACGAATTGATTAGGCTTGATTATGCTAGGCTCCGGCTCGGGTTCCTGATAGACCAATGAAAACAAATGTTTTCCGAACAATTCGAAATTCTGCGCCGCGGTGTTGCCGAAATACTGGTAGAAGAAGAGTTCATAAAAACGCTAGATCGGGGTACGAAGCTTACGGTAAAAGCCGGTTTCGACCCCACAGCGCCAGATCTCCACTTGGGGCACACAGTGGTGCTCACAAAAATGCGTCAATTTCAAGATTTAGGGCACGATGTCGTTTTCTTGATCGGGGATTTTACTGGACTAATCGGAGACCCTACCGGCAAGACTATCACACGGCCTGCCCTATCTCAGGAACAGATTGAGCTTAACGCGGCGACTTATCAAGAACAGGTTTACAAAATTCTTGACCCCGAGAAAACCCGGGTGGAATTCAATTCTAAGTGGATGTCAGCCATGACGGCTGCGGACTTGGTGCGCCTCGCCTCCAAATATACTGTGGCGAGAATGCTAGAACGCGACGATTTCCAGAATCGCTATGCCGCGCAAAAGCCCATCGCAGTTCATGAGTTCCTTTATCCACTCGTTCAGGGATTTGACTCGGTCGCATTGCGGGCGGACGTGGAAATAGGAGGAACCGACCAGCGATTTAACTTATTGGTGGGCCGACATCTGCAAGAAAATTACGGACAGCGCCCGCAAACGGTGATTACTCTGCCTTTGCTGGAGGGTACTGACGGCGTCCAGAAGATGTCAAAGTCGCTGAACAACTACATTGCTATCAATGAATCATCGAGTGAAATGTTCGGCAAGATTATGTCGATCTCGGATGAACTGATGTGGCGATATTTCGAATTGCTGAGCTTGAAGACAACCCACGAAATTGACGCACTTAGAATCCGAACAACAGAGGGCTTAAATCCTAGGGACGCCAAGTTTGAGCTGGCCTTCGAGTTAGTTGCCCGCTTTCACGGCAGGAGCGCTGCGGAGCACGAAAAGCAAGAATTCATTCTGAGGTTTTCGGAACGAGCGCCCCCGCCGAACATTCCCTTCATTGCAGTGATATCGCCGACTGATTCAATAACCATAAGCCAACTATTGAAGTTATCGGCACTGGTGCAAAGTACATCTGACGCAAGGCGATTGATTCAACAGGGAGCGGTGCGTATCGACAACGTTAGAATCGACGACGACACCATGATCTTAAAGAAGGGTCGCGAACTGACGCTTCAGGTAGGCAAGCGCAGAATCGCTAGAGTAAGGGTCGATTAATTCGAGCGCCGAAGAAAAACAAACCCCTTATGCGCCGCCCTTTCGGCATGAAATCAGGCGGCCAAAAAAAAAAACACAAACAGCTGTTGACAGGGTTGGCTCCACACGTATAATCCGCCTCCTTAACGCCGAACAACTTGATTCGGTGGCTCTTTAAAAACTTAAGTCTGACCATGCAATTTGTGTGGGCGCTAACGTCGAAACGAATGTGGAAACATTCGATTGGTAAGGCTAAGCGCAAGCTTCAGCCGAGCCGATCAAAAAAATAGCCAAATCTTGGTTTGGCGAACACTTCAACTGAAGAGTTTGATCCTGGCTCAGATTGAACGCTGGCGGCATGCTTAACACATGCAAGTCGAACGGTAACGCGGGGGCAACCCTGGCGACGAGTGGCGGACGGGTGAGTAATGCTTAGGAATCTGCCTGACAGTGGGGGACAACCCGAGGAAACTCGGGCTAATACCGCATACGTCCTACGGGAGAAAGCGGGGGACCGCAAGGCCTCGCGCTGTTAGATGAGCCTAAGTCCGATTAGCTAGTTGGCGGGGTAATAGCCCACCAAGGCGATGATCGGTAGCTGGTCTGAGAGGATGATCAGCCACACTGGGACTGAGACACGGCCCAGACTCCTACGGGAGGCAGCAGTGGGGAATATT
>JAYTEX010000050.1:0-5005 GCA_043734785.1 Pseudomonadota bacterium
TAGCCGTCAGGCACCTTCCTGTCATTGGCCGGGTGAGCAGCCTTGCTCGTCCAATCGGCTGCGGCACAATCCCATGCGCTCGCGCCAACGATCGCCAGCATGGCCGAGTGCAAAAGGAATTGGCGACGATTCATTGGGCTCATAGCTCATTCGCCGATAGCGCGGTGATCAATTCGCCACGTTTGCGCACGACCTGCGGGAGTGATTTTTCGGTCGGCAAAACACGCGCCATGGTTCCGTTGTCCATGTTGAGGGTCAACCCGCCAGCACGTACTAACTGAGGATCAATTCGAATCTGGTTCGCATAACCGGCAACATCATTCGCTGTCTTCGCACCGACCACGTAGATGTCAACGTTAATTCCTCTTGGCAAATGAGCCTTGGCCTGATTGACAATCGGTTCACACATCTTGCAATTGGGTGCAGTGAATACGATGAGGCGATCGCCCTTGGTAACCTGAGCGGGGATGGTTAGACTGGCCACTGAAACGCGTGCTTGAGCTGACGGGTTTGGCGCTAAGGCACCTCCCTTTTGCGTTACCGCGACGGTCTGTTGCAGAGGCGCGGCATTAAGCACTTGTTTTAGGTTCGGTGGCCGATTCGCCGCGGGATCGACGTAGATCACGGGTAGGGTCGGGTACATGCGCTTAAAGGACGCTTGATAGGCCGCCTGAAATTGCAAGATACGCTCCGCATCTTCAGCCATCATCTTTGCAAATATTTCTGCGTACTTCTGCCGCTCAGCATCACTGTGCGCATGAATGCCGAGAACTTCGATTGGGGAAATGCGCGGATCGGAAATGCTACCGCGCATGCCGCGCATCAGTGCCTCGTAGCGGCGATACTCGTCAAGATTGAGCCCCCATTGGGCGGCTTGGCCACGTGCCACCGCATCAGTTTGTGTGTTTACCGCTTGCTGTGCGCCAATCTGGGTCTGCACAGTCTCAACTGCATTTACCGGTGCCGTAAGTCCGCCGGCTAGTGCCCATATCCACAAGATTGCGGCAGGTTTCATTGCTATTTGCGAGGATCAACACGCGCAATGACTTCTTCGCCCGAAGGCACGCCGAAGGTCACTTGCTGTGAAACAGGATCCGCATTCTTTACGGTCAACCCTTGAGCGGTAACATCACCAGGGGCCATGAAGCGGAGACTGTCGCCTTCGGTAATTACCACGCTAGGCGCACCATTCCACAGGTCTACCGACAGCACGCTGGTCGACGCGCCGGCGCCAGTGACGGTAGCAAGTTGCGCCGGTTTTGGTGTAGCGACTCGCGCGACTTGATACCTTGGCGTTGCGGGTCGCGCGACAGCGACCACCGGGGCGGGAGCGTTGCGCGCGCGCTCCGAAAGCTGCGCCAACTGCTCCTTGCTCTGAGCCTGGCCTGCGATCAGCGTTTTGACATCGTCAGCCAAAGTCCCGACTTGCTTGGATAGATCTTCAAGCCTCGCTTCTACTACCTTGATCGATGCAAAATTTTGCGCTGTATCGACTGGCAACGTGGTAACGGCTGTTGATTGCACCGTGTTTTGCGGAGCACTAGGCGCCGCTGTGTTCGCCGCCGCCTTTGCCGGTGGCGGTGAAAGGGCAGTCGCAGTACTTGTCACGCTGCTACTTGGCATAACGGATGCCGGAATCGATACTTCCAACGGCCCCGGCAATGACGTGCCGGGCGCCACCATGGCGACAACCTTTTTCATCTCAGACGGGAGGCCTTGGGTCTTGAAGTAGTACATTGCGACGGCAGTCGCGGCGAGCGCAACCAGCATTACCGCGAAGAATCCACCGCCCTTTTTTCGCTTTGCCCGCGCTGGTGGGGTTGTGTCTATGCGCTGACCGTCACTCATTCTCTTGAAATCCGGATCTTTACGCTCTGTCGCGGCTGCCCGCGTTTCATCCAGTTCGCTGACCGGTGTCAAGGTGGGTTCCCTTAAAGCTGCTGCTGTCATGGCTATGTCCTTTGTAACGAATGAATCGATGATCAAAATTGATTGGCGATCGGGAAAACCTTGACCGCGTTGGACACTTCAGTACCCACCGGCGCAGGCGCTTTGGATGCCGTAATATTAGCCACGGGGACGATCGGCTCCGGTTCGTGCGCGATCTTTGCAGACGCGCTGGCGTCGAAGGTGTATGCAATCTGCCGACGCACAGGATCTGTCGACAAGGTGAAGGGAGTGCCGAGCAGCACTAACAATGCCGCCCGGACAGAATAGGGGCCCATTTTTCTGTGTACTTCTGGCAGCGGAAGGGCAAGAATCTCCTTCACCTCCTTCCCGAGCAGCTCGACGTTCGACAGTCGATACCCGGTCCGCATCAGGAGATAGGACACGGCGTCCTGAACGCTTTTGACATGATTGCGGGGGAAACTGAGGACCACCACCCCGTCCAATGGATTGCTTTGTGCTTCAGGTGGCGCAGCGGCAACCGTCGTATACCGCCCTACGCGCAGCTCACCAGTGCCATCCGCAGCAATACTCGACGTTGCAGCCAACGCCATCAATAAGGTCAACACTATGCATTTCATATTTGGCTCCTGCTTTCCAAAGCTCGCTATGCGTTTGTGCATAGCCAACCACGACCATGAACGTGAACGAATCACGCCCGCCTGTTACACGGCTGTACTAATGGGTGCGAAGTGGGTGAGGAACAGCGAGGTGCGAGAAGGGTGCGACTACGGTGCGGTGCAACAACACTACTAACTTTCGAGTCAGGTGCACCTAGCTCGGGCGCGGACAATCTTCTGTGACGGCCGCAAGATCGCTGAGCACCTGCCTGATAATCAATTGGTCGGCATTCGGTAACTCAAAGACCAGTCTCAGCGCTGCAGTGGCGAACAATGCCAAATCGATGTTCGGAAAATTTTTACGCGCGTTCGCCATGCGCTGGGTTGCTTGCATGCGACTGAACATTGTTTTATCAACCAGCAACGGTCGTCGATCAGGATCGCGCGGCTTTGCTTCCGAATGTGGCGGCATGACAGGACTTCTCTCTTGGGTTGCTAGCATGTCATCATCCAGGTGTTTGGACATTGAAAAATGGATCCTAAATAATCACGAACTCAACTTGGTGCTAGCCTACCAAAGTATTTTTCGAATGTAATCCCGGAATCATGGGGGGTAAAAGGGGGGGATTCCAAATTAACCGGAGCGGGCGAACGGCTGATTTACCGTTTTCACTGTCACCGGACAAATAAAAGTCGATTTAATGATAAGGCCACGTACCTCAATTTCCGCTATGGAACGCTTGTGTACTTTTTGAACTTCACTCGCATCGCCGAGATACAAAGCATCAATCTCCATTAGACACTTCAGCGCCAATCCGGTATCAACGCCCATTTTCTCCAGTGCGTCCAGCCGCACAAACCATCCTCGATCGTCCAAAAGCCCGTCCTCAGTAACGCCCTCTGCCCGATGCTGCTGGTCGTAGAGCTCAAGCAGGGCTTCCCTCACCAAAGGAGTCAAATTCGTCGGCAGTTGGAGCTGGCGGACGAGTTGCTCATCCGCACCCGGTGCCGTGTTCGTTGGCACAGCGGCTGCAGTCGAGGTGTCACACAACGTTTGGGATTGATCAAATAGCTCCCCCTGACCGGGTGCAGTGACGGCGTTGGTTCGACGCTCTTGCGACGGACGCGGCTGGGACTCGGCGTGCTCTTCCCTCGGAACTTCGGGAGGCTCCATCGGTAGCGTGATCGCTCGTTCCTCAACGTCCACGATATTTGTTCTCACCACGGCTTCATCGTGTGCGAGTCGAGTCAACTCCGCAATGGCCCCGTCGTCCTCTACACCTGATAGACACAACAAGATTTCATCCATCAGTTCTCGATCGTCTGCTAACCACTGGAGCACAGGGGCGGATACCAGGCGATCGAGAAACAATAATGGCAGTCGCTCGGTGCCCAGCCGAATTATCTCCCCACTCCGTGATGGAACAATATGGTAGGCAACAGCGCCGACACTGGTAAGCGTACCCTCAACGGGGTGCCAAAACCTCTCATGGCCGTCAACCGTTCGATACACGACGCGCATTTCCGCACACAGATTCCCTATGTCTCGGAAAAGGGCACACAGAAATACCCCATAGGTCCACCGGTGTTCGCGTTGATGCACATCTTCGCTTGCCCCGCCCCGCGGTAAAATTTCTCCGAGGCGAAGTTGCAACGCAATATTCGCTCTCAACAACGCCTGAATCAACATGCCGGCGAGCGCAGGTTGATTTCGGGACGAGGTTACCGGCAAGAGTTGCACCAGATCGCATAAGCTCACGATCACTGGCATGCAGTCTCGATCGAACACCTTTTGACCAAATCGCGTTCGCTCGCATAAAGTCTTCAGATAAGGCTCGGCGCCTATTCGGCGCAGCAACGACTCCGCGTTCATCACCCGATGGAATCCGGGTTGCGCTGGTGCATCGGTCGGCAATTCGGGCAAGGTCTTCTCGCCAGGTTGGTGAATATCAACAGAACGCAAGGACGCGATGAAGCGAATCGCATGGGTAAAGAATGTTGCAATCTTTTTCTGCCAAGATATCAACACGACTCCCGCCGTTACCATAAGAGACACCGCCCGCTGCGACGCCGAAAACAACCATTGTGGAATGGTCGACATCGTCTGTCTATTCGGAGAGCCCTATATTTCAGTGATGGATTCCCAATCAACTACAGCCGCAACGTTACTTGCGTCGGCAAGGCAGATGCGCATGGTCACGGTTCGGGTGGCAGATCTGTAAACCCTTTATCACTGGGGATTTTGGGGCAGGCGCCAAATTTTAAGAAGGCTGACGTTGCAGGACACGAACTTTGCAACGTGCCCTACTTCCTGGCCTATCGAATACCTGCAATTCGTCGCGGCTCGGTCGTTTTGCCAGTCGGACAACAGTGCAACCGATCGAAAAATTGCTCGCTTGCAGACGATTACATCAACTTGCCACGGCTGGCTCTGCCACCTGGAATAGTCTCGCCAGGCCAGGCTGACGGAATCGCTTACTGACTCTAGCTGAACAATC
>JAYTEX010000051.1:0-21549 GCA_043734785.1 Pseudomonadota bacterium
GCGAGATCATCGGCACTGGCGAGCCGACCCTGGCCACTGTCGAGGGCAGGCGAGAGCTCTATTTCATCTACGCCGAGAAAGCAGCCGACGGCAGTTTAAATTTCGATGTTGGTCGAGTCGCCGAACGCAGCGGTGAGCGCAAATCCTCGGTGACAACGGTCACGTCGAGCACCGGCGTCGAGCTGCCGATAGCTTCCATGCAAGGTATCGAGGGCAGCAGAGCGACGAATTTGCGCAACGACATCGCCGGCGCGGCGGGTGGTCGGGCGCTGGTCTGGGATTACACGGTCAAACGCAACCCGGCGTCCCTGCTGCTGTTGCCGGGGCCGCAAGTCCCGGCGGCGAGCGCGGGGTTCACGCTGTCGGCCCATGCCAGCGCGGCGACCACGCTCGGCTTGATGGTCAGCGAGAAAGGCGGCGCACGCTATGCTGTGCAGGTGCCGTGGCCAGCCGGGCAATGGGAAAAACGCAGCTTCAAGTGGGCTGACTTCGAATTCCAATCACACGGCAGCGCCGATGACAGCGGGCGTCTGGAACCGGGCGAGATCGAAGCATTGCTGGTTATCGATGCGTCGGGATATCAAGGCAAAGCAGGCGACCGTACCTTACAAATAGACAGTCTGCGCCTGGACGCCCAGAGTCCTTAGCGAGCCCGTGATTCGTCAGCTGTAGGGGCGGTGTCGCAGGATGAACCGCCTGAAGAAAGTCCGCATGAAGCCCTGCAGCAGAAAGCTTGTCGATCCGTGTTTGAAGAAATAGGCGATGCCGGACAGCCGCTGACCTTTCTTGCGTGCCATCTCAATGGCGATCAAGGTTCCGTAGACCGCGCGACGGCCACGCAGCTCGCGTGGTGAGAGCAGATGCGTGAAGCGATCGACGACCATCAGTGCTTCGCGATGACTGCTGAGTTTGTTTCGCGCTGTGGTGCTGTCGGGATGGACCCGGTACTCGCAGCAGATTTCCTGCACACACAGGATGTCGAAACGCTCGGCAATCGCCGTGAACAGGTAATAGTCCTCGGCGAAAGTGAACTCTGCCGGTATCGGTCCGACGGCCTCAATGGCGTCGCGACTGACCAGGGCGGAGGCCAGCGGGATCAGATTTCCTTCCAGCAGCAAGTGCCGGACTATTCGACCTTCCGGCAGCGTGCGTCCGCTGTAGCGATAGGTCGTCTCGCCTTCGGAGCCACGCGCCGAGAACGACAAGGTACGGGCGTAAACGAGGCCGACCTGGGCGGCGCCGTGTTGGCGCAGGCGATCGACCTGGCGCGCCAGTTTATCCGGAGCCCAGCGATCGTCGCAGTCAAGAAACGCAATCCACGCGCCGCTCGTCTGCGCGATGGCTTCGTTACGCCCTTCGCCGAGCGTCATGCGCCGCGGGGCACAATGGAAATGTATGCGTTCATCACCGACCGCGCGCACGATACGTTCGCTGTCATCCTCGGACTGGTTGTCCCAGAAAATCAGCTCCCAGTCAGTGAAGGTTTGCGCGAGCGCACTGTCCAGTGCCTCCTGCAGATAGACGGCGCTGTTGTAACCATTCATGACAATCGAAATGAACGGCGTACTGGGCATGCGGTCCTTGGTCAGCGTCCGCAGGCGATGATGTCAGAGTGCGCGGCAGAGAGCGGTGATCGCATCGACGTCTGCGGCGGTGACGCCGGGATGCAGCGGTAGACTCAAGACCTCGGCAAACAGCAGCTCGGCACCTGGGAAATCGGCCTGGTCGGCGAATGCGCTCAGGTGATGGCCCGGGCGATAGTGCACGCGGGTCTCAAAACCTGCCGCAGTCAGTCGCTGCCTGAGCTCACTACGCCGTTGCGCTTGCACGCGGACCGGCATGATGTGCGGCACTGTGTCAGAGTCCGAGGCCAACAGCGAGATGGCGGGCGCGCCGGTGAGCTGCTGGCGGTATTGACTGGCCAAGGTCTGGCGCATCGGTTTCAGTTCGCGTTCAAAACGCGCGAGCTGAACTCTGCCGACAGCCGCCGCGAGATCAGGCATATGGAAACGCCAGCCCGTGGAGACGACGTCCAGACTGCCATCGGGAAAGCGTGCGTCATTCGCCTGCAATCCAAGACTGCGCATTGCCCGCAAGCGCGTGGCGGTCTGTTCGCAGGCAGTGACCACTGCGCCACCCTCGCCGGATGTGATGTTCTTGATCGGGTCAAAGCTGAAGCACGTGAGGTCGCCGAAGCTGCCGACCATACGCCCATGATCGCGACTGCCAAAAGCATGCGCGGCATCTTCGATCACACGCAGACCATGTTCGTCAGCGAACGCATGGACCTCGTCGAGATTGCCGGAATAGCCGGCATAGTGCACCGGCATGATGGCTTTGACGCCTGCTCGCAATCGTTGCCGTGCGTGCGCCAGATCGATGAGCCCGCTGTTCGCATGGACGTCGCATAGTCGCGGTCGGCCGCCAGCCGCGGCGATCGCCTGAAAGGTCGCGACAAAAGTAAAGGTAGGGACCAGTACTTCGTCACCGGGGTGGAGATCGAGCGCGGCGACAGCCAGATGCAGAGCGCTGGTGCCGGTGTTCACGCACACCACCTGGCGATTGCCGCCAAGATAACGCGCGAGCTCCGCTTCGAACGCCTGTGTTTCGGGCCCCATGCCAAGATAGCCTGAGGCCATCACTCGGCCAACCGCGTCAAGTTCCGCAGCGGTGAGATGTGGCCGACTCGTGGTGACGCTTCGGGGCGCGTCGGCTGTGGCTGGCAGGGCTGAATTCATTGCCCCACTCGTTGCCCGCGCCATGCCTCACCGCGACGGCCGAATTGACGGCACAGGAAACCCATGCAAGTCAGGTGTTGCCGGATTCGGTTACGCGAAAACTCGTTGTTATTGAGTAGACGCATCGCACCGTAGCCCGCCACACGCACACCCAGACCGACCAGTAGAATGACGTCGAAAATCCAGGCCGGTTGACGCGGCTGATAGTGAAAATAAAGCGCACGCATTTGGCGGAACCACAAATAGGAATATCCGGGGCGCTTTTGTTTGCGTCCGCTTGCACCTTCAAAATGCGTTATACGAATGCTCGGAAAATGGACGACCCGATAACCAGAGTCGCGCATCCGGCAGCACCACTCGACGTCTTCGCCGTACATGAAGATACGCTCGTCGAATCCACCGACGTCGTCGAGGCGCGATCTGCGAACAAGCATGGCTGCACCGCTGACCCAGTCGACATCGACACAAGTTGCACTTTGTTGAGCCAGAAAATACGGCGGAAACCAGTTCGGGATCAAGCGGCCTAAAAACCAGTAAAGCCCGACAATACTGCGCCAAGTAGGGCGGAATCCGGCATCGCCCAGCCGGTGACGGCCTTCACCATCAATCAAATAGGCGCCGCTCGCAGCGATCCGTGGGTCGCCTTCCATTGCGGCTATCCAGTTAGTTAATGCCGGGGGATCATCGAACAGCGCATCCGGATTGAGCAGCAGAAGGTAACGCCCCCGCGCGCACTTGAAGCCGATATTGTTGGCGACACCGAAGCCGGCATTGTAGTCGTTGCGGATCAGCTCCGCTTGCGGAAAAACCTCGGCGACCATGTCGGCGGAGCCATCTTCCGAGGCATTGTCGACCACGACGATTTGCAGCGGAACAGTCTTCGCTACTGCGAAGAGACTGGCCAAGCATTCCCGCAATAAATCGCGGGTGTTCCAGCTGATGACGAGCGCGGTGACTACGACGTCGGAAAGATTTGACCTGTTGTCGCTATCAATCATACTCTACCGATGAATGTGCTTCATACCAAAACGTAATTGTGTATTATCGAGTCGGCAACATGCCGCATCAGGTCACGGTATAACTGCCACGCTATAACTGTTGCGGTTGTTTGTAAATTTCACGGCAAGCTTCTCGCGCGTAGATCGCGGGGAAGCAGGCACGTTGAACGCAGAATTTTAGCCCACAGGATCCGCTGCTCCAAAGTTCATGAGCGCAGTCGGAAGACATTTAATTGAGCGATACCGACAGTGACTGATGACGGCGTGACCACGCAGGTACGAATGCCCCCAGCCAAGCGTGTGCTCGACGTCATCGGCGCAGCGGTTTTGCTGCCGGTGTGGGGAAGCATCCTGCTGGGTGTCGGCCTGCTGAACCTGCTCATCAACGGAGGTCCTGCATTCTACGTCTCCAGGCGTCGCGTCTACGGTCGAGAGTCTTGCGACGTCATCAAGTTTCGCACGATGGTTCGCGACGCCGACAAAATTGCCAATCGCGAGACTGTGCCGGTTACCGACCAGCGGTTCCTGAACATCCGACTCGATTCGCCGCTCTACACGCCACTCGGACGCCTGATCGAGCGGTTCTTTCTGACTGAGGTACCGCAGTTTCTGAATGTCCTCGCCGGGAGCATGTCGCTGATCGGCAACCGACCGCTGCCGGAAGATGTGATCGCATCACTGAAAAAAGCTTATCCGGATGCAGAACTCCGCTTTGCGACACGCTGCGGGTTGAGTGGGCCGGTACAACTTGTCGGTCGTGACGCCATCGACGACGGTGATCGGCTGCGCCTTGAGATAGCGTACGCGCGTCGCTGTGTACAGGCTTATTCAATCACGCTCGACGTCATGCTTGCAATTTACACCGTGCTCATCCTGCTGCGCATCAAACACCCCATGAGTGTGGACGAGGTAGCTGCCCGTCTCGACGCGTGGGCAGAGCCTTTCGGTTTTGGCAAGCCTATCAATCTGGTCCAATCGACGGCGAGCGAGTCAGAGACCGGATCAAGAACCGAAGGATCCGCCGAGAAACGTGTGCGCTGAGTCGATTCCGCCAAGCTCGGCAGCTTCGCTTCATAATTGACCCGCTGCGCAACGCCGAAGTCGCCTCGCCGCAATCTTTGCTTATGACACCCCTAGTTTATGTCGGAATCCCTACGCGCAACCGACCGGAGTTCGTGCGAGACGCGATCTTGAGCGTGTTGGCGCAGACCTATACGCATTTGCGCGTGCTCGTGACCGACAACGATTCCGATCCGGCGCATGCCAGCAATGTTCGAGAGTTCATCGCCGGTCTGGCCGATACTCGAATCAGTTACGTATGCAATCCCGTGGCCGATGGCGAACGCGGGCAGACTTTGTACAACTTTTCGCGCTGCGAAGAGCCTTATTTCATGCTGGTGCACGACGACGACCGCCTGCGACCGAGCCTGGTCGAGCGCGCAGTCGAAGCACTGGAGGCCGATACCACTCTGACGTTCTTCGCCACCAGCCAGGACCTCATCGACGAGCAGGGCAAACTGTTGCCTGAAGAGAGCGCGCGCTACAACCAGTGGTTGGGACGTCATCATCTGGCTGAAGGGCGCGTAGCGGACGTTCTCGAAACTGTCCTGCACGGCGGCGCATTTTCGATGTCGGGAACGGTGTTTCGGCGCAGCACGATGGCCAGTCTCGGCTTTGTCGACCCCGATGGTGGCGGGTTTCCTATCGACATGATCACTTATCTGCGCATCGGTGAAGCGGAGCAACACGGGTATTTCATCCATGAACCACTGGCCGAGTATCGCTGGCATGCGGGTCAGTCCCGCGTCAAACACAAGAACTGGACGTTCAATGAGTGGATGATCGAAAAATACGTCGCGCAACTCGAAGCGAGACGTTACCGCGGGCGGGCTGAGCGGCGCCGTCGCACGCTGCTCAGCATGGGTTTGTGCCGATATGGCATCGTGCGTTACGTGGCGAACGATACCGGTACTGCGCGCAGTTTGTTTCGTCGAGCGGTTCTTATTTCCCCATCCACCTGGCAGAGCTGGGCCTACTGTGCCATCGGCCACCTGCTGCCGTTCGTGATTGCGTGCAGGTGGAGCGCTCGTGTCACGCTCAAACCGGGCGCAACCAATGGCGTGGCGCCGTGACGCCAGCGCCTGCTTACGTCGATTGGAACCGGAGCCGAATATGAATGTATCGACGCGACGATTGCGTATTGCGATTCTGGGTGACCGTGGCATACCGGCCCGCTACGGCGGCTATAGCACGCTGGTCGAGCATATCGCTGTTGAGCTGGTCGCCGACCACAATTTCGAAGTCGTGGTCTATTGTCGCAGCCAGTACTATCCCGATGGCGGGCCGAACTACAAAGGCGTGCGCCTGATTTACCTGCCGGTATGGCGCAGCAAATACTTCGAAAGTCTGCTGCATACGGCAATGTCGACCATCCACAGTCTGTTTCTTCGTTTCGATGCCGTATTGGTCGTCGATCCGGCCAATGCACCTAACCTGATCTTCCTGCGGTTGTTCGGCGCACCAGCGGCACTACATACCGATGGCCTCGGCTACAAACGAAAGAAATGGGGACCAGTAGCACGTAGCTACTACAAGTTTGCCGAGCGACTCTCAGCCATGCTCGCCAACGAGCTGGTGGCGGACGCCGTCGCGATGAAAGACCATTATCTGCGGAACTATCACGTCGACTCGGCGTTTCTGCCAATGGGGTGTGAGTCCGGCAGCTATGCCGAGCCGGACTGTCTGGACCGTTACGGGCTTGCCCCGCAGTCGTATTACCTAGTCGTGACGCGCATCGAGCCAGATAACAACACTGATTTGATTGTACGTGAGTACCGTAAGCTGAAGACCGACAAGCCGCTGGTCATTGTCGGCGCTGCGCGCTATCCGAGCGAGTTCTCACACAAGCTGGAAGCGGAAGCGGACGACAGCATTCGTTTTCTTGGCGGCATTTACGATGCCGAGGTGCTCAACGCGCTCTATCGTCATGCTTTCGTCTATCTGCACGGCCACGAAGTCGGTGGAACCAATCCAGCCTTGTTGCGGGCAATGGCGGCAGGTGCTTGCTGTGGCGCGCTCGACACCGTGTTCTCGCGCGAAGTGCTTGGCGATAACGGCTGCTTTTTCGGCTTTCAGGCCGGCTCGATGGCGCACCTGCTGCAGGAACTTGAACAGACACCTAAGCGGGTGCGGGAGATCGGAACGGCGTTGCGCGAACGGGCGTGGCGCGAATACCGCTGGGATGCCGTGACGGCCGGTTATGCCGAACTGTTTCGAGCGCTGGCTGACAAGCGCAAGCCAGGGCGTGTCTATCGACCGGAGGCTTACGTGTCACCACCTTGAACGATTCCGCCAACTATCTGCTGAACGTGCTCGCGCAGGGCGTGAGTCGCGTGCTGGGGATGGGGGCTGGCTTCTTCTGCTTCGTACTGTTCGCCCGTGTTCTCGGCTCGGAAGCGCTGGGCGAGCTGGCATTCGTAATGGCCTTCGTGATGATCGCCGGCAACGTCGCCGATTTCGGCACGAACTCAGCACTCGCCAAGAGTCTGGTCGAACATCGTGAGCGGGATCCCGGTCTATGGCTGGGTAATTTTCTGCTGGTCCGCGCTGCGCTCGCTGCGCTGACGATTACACTTGGCGTACTGGTCAGCGTCGTGGTGGGTGGCAACCTGCTTGACGCCATGCTGGTCGGTTGCGTCGCGACGCCATTCATGGCGGCGCGATTCTTCGAATCGCTGTTCCAGATCTTTGAGCGTCCGCAGTACTCCGTTTATGCCGCACTCGTCCTTGGCGGGTGTCAGGTCGCGTTCAGTGCGGGCTCGCTGCTGCTCGGCGTCGGGCTGACCGGCTATGTGGTGGCCTTTGCTGCGAGCCAGATCATCTATTTTTTGTTCGCTCTGACACTCAGTCGCTCGCTCGTCGTGCCACGCTGGTCGTGGCAGCCCGAGTTCTCCGCGGCGCTGTTCAAGCTCGCCACCCCGATGGGGGTATCGGCGTTGGCGATGGCCGTCTATTCGCGTGCTGACGTGTTCATGTTGACGTACTGGCGCTCGAGCGCGGAAGTCGGGTTGTATAACGCCTCGTACCGCCTGCTGGATTTGAGCATCGCTATCGCGGTGACCTCTGCGTTGCCATTGATTCCGATACTCACGCAGCGGATCCAGTCGAGCCGGGAGGACGCGCGCGTGCTATGCACGGAGTTGATGAGCTTTGTCGCGACGGCGTTGCTGCCGGTCGCCATTCTGACATCCTCACTGGCGACGGAAATCCTGCTGCTGGTTTATGGAGCCGACTTTACTGCCTCCGCACCAGTGTTGAGCATTTTTGCCTGGCTGTTCCTGACCACGGGGTATTGGTTGATTGCTTCCAGCATCAATCTCGCGGCGGGCAACATGCGCTATAACTACGCGCTCTCGGCGGTCGCAGCGCTCGTCAATATTGGCATCAGCGCAGTACTCATTCCACGGCACGGCACGGTCGGTGCCGCCATCGGTACCGCTGCCAGTACACTCGTGACGCTGATGGTCGTGATGTGGAATGTACGCCGCAGTGTTGGCGACATTCACCGGGTAGATTTGTGGCTGAAGCTGTTGATTTGCGGGCTGAGCTTGCATTTGACGGTGGAATGGACCCAAAGCACTGCCCCCGGCATTCCCCCATTTTTATCGGCAGCCTGTGGACTTGCGCTGTACGGCGCCCTGACCTGGTATTTCGGTCTCATACCGCTAGGCCGCCTGCGCGAGGTTCTCGCCGCACGCAGAGCGTTGCGATGATTCGTGCAGCGTCAACGACATCAAGGCGATGGATATGAAGCTGCTCGATGTGAACGGCATCAATATCGCGCACATGCAGAAGAACTATGGTGGCAAACTTGGCGCGGACGATGAGTTCATTGGCGTGCTCGCCGACGCCGGGTTCAGCTTTCTGACTCTCCCGTTCGAATCATCTAGCCAACGTCTGCTCGACAAATATTCGACCTCGAAATGGCAGGTCCGCCTGACCAATACAGCGCAACTCCTCAAATCGCTTGAAGCGCACAATATTCGTGCGGCCGGCAACTACATGATGAGCTACCCGGATGAGATCGAAATAGAAATCCAGGAAACAATTCTCATGGCCAAACGTCACATCGACGAAAGGTTGAATCACGCATTGTTCTTTACCGTCGTGCCGTTCCCCGGCTCGCGTCTCTACGATATGGCGATCGCGAATGGTCAGCTCGATGCCGAGTTTGACCCGGATACCATGCGTTGGACGAAATCCATCCTGCGTAATCTGGCCATGCCGACCGATTCTCTCGAACGCATCCGCCAGCTGGCGTGGCTGACGGTCAACCGCACCGAGTACGTCAACTACAAAATAGCGCAGCGGGTGAATCCGTCGGATACGACTTTGGCGGTGGCTACGCTGTAGAGAGGCGTTTGCGAATGAAGGTGTCGGGATGCCGCGTAGTCTGTAACGGCACCCCGACGGCTGGGTCTGGTCAGTCTTGACGCAACCAAGGTTGGAAGAAGCTGGCGCCGCGGATGGTGGACTCTGCGGTGAGGCCGGTCTGCTCGGCGTCAGCGGCCCGTGTCGGCCACGGCGCGAATGCCGAAGTCACTGGCCGAGAGTCGCTGCCCGTGCTTGTTATCAAGCGCGTGTTTTCAAATCATTTTGGTATAACGGACGACATCAATGCTGAAATGCGATACTTATTCAGACCTTCCATAATTCAAACCGCCTGCAGCTGCGACTTAGCCACCGCCTTGTCGGTGTGCAACACGATATCGCGCTCCAACGCGTTGAAGCTGACGCGACGCAGCAGCATGCCGAGACCGGAATTCGACAGGCCCCACACTTCGACGGCTTGTTTGAGTTCTTTGGCGTGAGCAGTGCTCAAGCGAAACTCTGCTTCGACAACTTCCGGCAAACGGTACTCGCCGGTCTCGGCTGGGCAACCGTCGCTGAGCCAGCGAGCGATGTCGTAACGCACGTTGATTGCCACGGGTCGTGTCAATTGCTCCACGGTCGTTCCGGTGACCGAACGCAGGACGATAAAGCGCTCGAAGTCGCGCCAGAAATCTTCGAAGTGCGGTACACGCGCCAATGCGCCATGGTCGATCAGCAACTGCTTGGCCGCGTTCAGTGCAATGGTGGCAAACGCATTCCAAGCGCGCAGCCGGGCAATGGCCGAGTACTTGTAGACGATGTTGTCGCCAATTTCGCCTTGACTCAGTTTCTCGAAGTTTCCCGGCTGACGGTAGAACGATTCCAATGCTTCGCGCGTCTCGAACAGTTCTCCGCGCGTCTCAACCAGGAATGCCGCGAGATACTCGCCCACTTCACCGCTATCGACACTGACGGCATCGTACAGTCTCAGAAACAGCTCGGAGCGTTTCACGGCGAGCGATTCGCAGAACTCAAACAGGGTGTCCAGGCGACCCTGATTCACGTATACGCCACACACGAAATGGTAGGCGCGCGCTTTCATGTAGTCCTCGAACGACATCGTATCGGTCGAGACAACGATTTCTTCCGGCTCAAACACAGCGTCGCCGTTGTAAACGCCGAAGCTCTTCTGCGCCATGCGGTATTTGGTTGAGAACAAGAATTTCTGGCGCGAGTCGGTCCGCTCAAGCTCTGTGCCTTTCAGCAGCAGACACTGAAAGTTGTGCACACGGGCGACACCGGCATCAATCATCTTGGTCAGACCGTTCAAATGCGACTCGAGCGTTTCGCCGGGGAGGGCCAGGATCAGATCCGAACTCGATTTCATGCCGCGACCGCGAATATGCACGTTCAACGACGAATACGCATCGAGCTTGATGTTCTCGCGTCGAATATTGCGCAGAACGTTTTCATCCAGCGATTGCACCGACTGCCACAGTACGAGTGCGCCGCCGAGCCGTTCCATTGAATCGATGACACGTTCCGGGCGGTTCTTGCCGGTCGTAGCATCGATGTAGGAAGGCCAGCCGAAGTCTCGTTGCGCTTCGCCCAGATAACCGGAGAGCTCGGGGTCGCGGTCGTACATGCCGTAATTAGGGTCGGCGATACGCAGCACGCCCATCGACGGGCAAGTTTTCTTGATCCGCTTGCCTATGTATTGGATCTCTTCGCGCAGACGCGCCTTGTCGAAGTAAGTGACGCGGTTGTAATACTTGGTACCCTGCACGCAGAACGTACACGTAAACGGGCAACCGCGATTGGTCTCCCACAACGGTGCCAGTTTGCCATCGAAGAATTCGTCCATGACACCGGTCAACCATGGCGAAGGAATGTCATCGAGATTCCGTTTACGCTTGATGATCTCGTGACGAATCATTTCGTCACCGCGCCGGTAGACGCTGGACGCGATGTCGCGCTGACCGAGGGCCGCGATGGATAGCCCGCTGTCGGCAAAATTCTGCACGACTTCGGTGGCCAGAAAATCGCCCTCGCCGAGCACGTACAAGTCGAGCTCGGGGCGTTCGGCTAGAAACATTTTCTGACGATCTGGCTCGTCGTAGATGTTCGGGCCGCCCATCACCACCAGGGTGTCGGGTTTCATGGCCTTGGCCAGGCGCGCAAAATAAAGTGAAATCTGCTCGTTCCAAGTGTAGTTGCTGAGCATCAGCACGTCCGGCGCGCGCCGCTGCATGGCGCTCAGCAGCCGATCCGGATAGGCGAACACGCGTACTTCGCTGTCTGGCCCGAGATCGCGATCCATTACGGCTTTCATGTAACCGACATTCAACGGCATGGCATCGCTGGCGAGCACGTGCATATAGTTATGCCGCAGATCGGCGAGGTATACGACTATGCTCATGCTGGCTGCCCTCTCGAATGAATGCTTATTTGCTTCGGCAATCCGGCCGGTCGGGGCCCGCTTGCCTGATCGGTGCGACGTTGCCCAGGGCCGTGTTATGCCACGGTGACATCTTCAGATTCCGCCGCCGGGGCGAACTCGCCGTTGCGTATTTGTGAGGTCACGCGTATGCGGGTGACCAGCTTGGTCAACCCGGTCAGTTCACTGCTCCACACGCGGAACGCCGACTCCAGCTCGCGTGCGCCATCCTCGCTCAATCGGAACGTCATGGTTCGCAGCTTGCCCTTGCCAACGCTGTTGAGATAACTGGCGGTCTCGCGCGGAAAATCGTCAGCGATCCACTGCGGGATGTCGTAATGCAGCACAGCCGTCACTGGTTGCAGGACTTCGTCCACACTGTTGCCTGCCGCGTGTTTGCATTCGACATAGGCGTGAAAATCTTTCCATAGCTGATCGAACCCGGCATAGCGCTCAGCCGCGCCGGCTTCCAGTACCAGGCGTCGGGTCGTTTCCAGGGCCGTGTCACAGATCGCTTTCCAGACAAAGAACGACGCCTTGGCCCGGTACTTGTACATGAGGTTGTCGCCAATCTCGGCGCGCCCCAGCCGTTCGAAATTGTCAGGATGGACGTAGAACGATTCGCACGCATCGCGCGTTTCAAACAACTCGCCGACGGTTTCGCCGACGAAACCGTCCAACAGATCGCGCACCGGCCCGGACGTTTCCGCCTCCATCGCGCGCAACATTTCCTGCAGCCACTGCGATGGCCGGATGTCCAGCTCGGCCGCGAACGCGACGACATCGCGGAACCACGAATCGTTCCAGAACACGCTGAAGGTCAAATGATGCTTGCGGCATACGACATAGTCGTCGAACGACAATGTATCCGAACCGACAATGATCTCCTCGATGTCGAAGACTTTCTCGCCGTCATAGATGCCGTAGTTCTTCGGCAATACCCGGAAGCGGGTGAGGAACTGGTAGCGCTCGCGTACTTCGATGGTTTCGAGATCGGAGCCCTTGAGTACCATGGCCTGGAAGCAGTGCGCTTGATCAGTGCCGGCATCGATGAGCTGGTAGAGCCCGCGCAGGTGCGAGGTCTTGCTTTCGCCCGGCAAGCCGAGGATGAGATCGGAGTTCGAGCGCAGGCCGCGCCCGCGCACGTGCACCATGATCTTCTGATAGGCATCGAGCTTGATGTTGGAGCGGTCGATATTGCGCAAGACTTCGTCGTCCAGCGACTGCACTGCCTGATAGAGAACGAGCGCACCGTTGACCTTTTCCAGACACTCGATGATGCGCTCGGGCTTGTTTTTGCCGGTCGTCGCATCGATGAACGTCGGCCAACCGTAGCGCTTCTGCATATGGCCGATCATCTCCGAGATCTCGACGTCGCGACTATACATTCCGAAGTTGGGATCAGCGATGCGCAGCGTTCCCATCTCCGGTGAGTGCTCGTGGTTGGTTCGCGCGATGTATTCGATCTCGGCCCGCAGGCGTTCCAGATTAAAATGCGAGACTTTGTTGTAGAACTCGGTGCCTTGCACGCAGAACTTGCATTTGAACGGGCAACCGCGATTGGTCTCGATCATCGGGGCGAGTCGCCCATCGAAAAACTCGTCCATCGCGCCAGTCAGGTATGGCGAGACAATGTCGTCGAGGGAATGCAGGCGCGGCCTGGTCTCGGTGCGGAACAGTTCACCGTTGCGGCGGTAGACACTGGACGGCAACTTCCCCTCCAGCAGTTGGTCGACTGCCCGGCCAGAATCGATATAAGCTTCGACGATTTCCGCTGCGGTGAAATCCGCCTCACCGTGTATATAAAGATCGATCTCCGGATGCGCGGCGACATACTCGATCTGACGTTCGGGCTCTTTGGAGATATTGGGCCCGCCCATGATGGCCAGCGCAGCCGGATTGTAGTGTTTGACTCGGCGCAGAAAGAAGTGCCCGAGCGACTCGTTCCACATGTAGTTGCCGACCATCAGTACATCGGGCGGACAGGTTTCGATGGCCTGCAGCAGAACGTCTGGATAGGCGAATATCCGAACTTCAACATTGCGCGCGGCGAGCTTCTTGTCGATGACGGCTTTGATGTAACCGACACCCAATGGCATGGCGTCGACCGATATGACGCCGCTGAAGTTGTGTCGCAGGTCGGCCGCGTAAACGATCGTCCGGGTGTTCGTAGCTTGCATTCCTGCCTCGTCAAAAGCCGATTCCGAACCAAGCTCTCTCTGCATAGCGAGCAGCGGCCGGGCGGGTGCGATTGTAACGAACAACGACCCTTCAGACCGTAACTCTTCGACACTCCGCACCCACTGTGGTGAATGCCGCAGTCTATACCGTGCACGCAATCGCCACGTTATCGCAAGATTATGGCAGCGCAGCGCTGGCCTGCGCTGGTTAGAAGATTATGAGTGAGTAACGGCAGCGGCTGTCAATGGTAGCAAACGTTAAGAAATGATGAATTAGCATGAAGCTGCCAGAGCTGCAGGCGATCACGGCAGTTGCGGTCTCCGATCTGCACGCTTTCTGCGCTTTGAGTTTGGTTCGAGTGCGCGCGGTCTCGGCTTGGTGCAAGTAACCGTGAGCGCTTCAGCGCTTCTGGCTGAACCATTCGGCATGGATTCAAGGTGTGCCTGACCACGCGCACAAGGGCGCGTGGTCAGGCACCACGGGAGTACTAGGAACGCAGAAAAGTGAAGTAAGCCCCCAAAGCAGAAAACAGCAGTGAAATTATCCGGCTGCCTGGAGCGCCAACGGTACCCGCAGGCGCGCGATGGCGCCGTCAAGGCGCAGCGTGGCTGTTTCGTCGAATGCCTTGTACGCGCGTTCGAGTACGGCTGCATCGCGCGCCGTCCGCGCGGTTAGATTTCCTTCCGCAACCAGACTGTAAGCGGCACGGGTGTGTTCGCCGTTGCCGGCCGCGAATCCAGCCACGCCGGCGAGAAAAACCGCGGCCAGACTGAGCGTAACGCCGCCGTAGGAGGGTGCAGCGAGCGCGGCGAGCGCCGCGAGCAGGGCGAGTACCATCAGGAACCAGGGCGACGACGACCGCAATGAAGCATGCGAGTGGAGCATAAGACCTCCCAGACGGGGAATGGATAAACAGATACGTGGGTCAGCTATCGGCTCTGATGGTTGTCGGCTTGAATCGGCTAGCTCAGGAAACTGTGAACCAGTTCACTTTTTTACGAGAAAGCTGGGCGCCGACCAGGGCAACGGTAGCCCTTGTTCAGTTCGCCGACACCTGCACGCGCAGGCGGCTGGCATCTGTCACGACGATTGAATCCGAGGCAACATCGACCAGCACGGCGGCGCGAAAGCCGAGATCGACATCGTCTCCTATTGTCACCGGCCCGATGATCGCGGCATCCGCGCCGAGCCGCACGCGCGACCCTAGCGTCGGCGCGCGGGTCAGATGGTCGCCGACAGGCACATCGTCGGCAGTCACACTGGTATAAGCGAACAGCGTCAAGTCGTGGCCCGCGACAGCGTGAAAATGCACGCCCGCCGGGTGTCGTATCGACCAGCCGCCAGCAACGCAGCTCACCGGTGAAATCGTGATTTTGAATAACTGCCGGTTGCAGGCGGCGAGCAGGCCGGGTAGCCACGGTATCCGTGCGAGCTGTGCCCAATGTGCCAGCCGATGCAGCAGTAGACATGCGATCGCGGGGTCGGCCAGCGCGCTCGCGCAACGCCACGGTGTGAGCGCCCGGTCAGCCGCGATCCCGGACCTGCTCCAATAGCGACGGATGTCCTGCGCGAATTCGGTTCTGAGGCTCGCCAGATGAGCGTGCCCACGCTCCTTGCAAACTGCCGGTTGGTGCATGGCGATAACGATGGTGTGCCGGCGGCGACTTGCGGCTATGGCGGACGCGGACTGGTACGGACGCGCAGCGGTGAAGCCTCGACCACGCAGTCGTCGGGGACATCCTTGCGCACCACGCAGCCGGGCGCGATGGAAACGTTGTTGCCGACCCGCAGCGCGCCGAGCACGCCGGCATGGGCGCCGATAGTCACATTATCGCCGACTACCGGCAGCCCGGGGCCGGCACCGCGATCCTCGGCGCTGCCCATTTCGCCACCCAGACCGGCCAGCGTGCCGACAGTAAAATTGTTGCCCGCATTACCGCAGACGACGATGGCGACAGGGGCGGTCACCAGCCAGCCACCACCGATATCCGAGCTCGGCGGAACATCGGCGCCGGTGAGGATCAGATTGAAATGGTAGATCAGGCGCGCGATCCCACGATGACCGCAGCCGTGCAGCCAGTGCGCCCAGCGCTGCAACCAGACGCACTGGTAGCGGGATTCAAACAGCAGGACCAGTGGCTCGCATTGGTGATAATCACGCAGCCAGGCACGTAACCGGCTTCTGTCAGCAGCCAGGCGAGCACGCGTCGTGGCGAAGTTAGTAGCCGCCATCGGTGTCAGCGTAGCAGCCAGCCACGCCCGGACTCATTGCGACGCTGACGCACAGTCATCCAGGTCCGTTCGCCATGACCCATGACCGTATCTGTTCCGCTGCCTGCCGCGCCTCGCTCGATGCCAGTCTCGTGCGTGCGTCGCCAATAACCGATGGCCAGAATCAGGGCGATGACAAACCAGAACATGCGTCCGCCGACTTCCATGCGGACGAAAAAGCTCACCAGGCCGTCGAGCATGATGGCGCCGAAGCCGCTGAGCAGACCGACGTTCATGGCATGCAGAAACCCGTCTTTCAACTTCAGATTGTTGAAACCGACGTACAGCACAGCCAGATGGATGAGCACGAACATTACCATGCCGACGGTACCTTGCTCGGCCCAGGTCAACATCCAGGTGCTGTGTACAACGGGAACGTTTTCGCCGTAGAAATCTTTCAGGCCGGCGAAAGTCCGTTGCCGAGTGTAGGGAGCCTGGGCGAAAACATAGCTGTTGAGGCCGACGCCGAACAGTGGGTGGTCGAGCACAATTTCCTGCGAGATATCCACAAACTCCATGCGCGATCGCCATGATTCCGGATCGCTGTACTGGATTCGCTCGAGGATGAGGGGACTTGCGGCCAGGGCCATGGCGCCGACCAGAACGATGACCACTGCGCGCGCGATCAGATATCGCCGCCGTGATGAGCGATGGAGGAAACTGAGAACAAGCGTACTGACGAGTCCCATCGCAAAACAAATCCAACCGCTGCGCGACAGCGTCAGCAACAGGCCAACCTGCCCAGCGAGCAGCGTGCACACAAACAAGCTTTTCAGGCGAAGGCTAATCGGCGAGAACAGCAACCCGATACCCAGCGGCATGATCAGCGCCAAGTAGCCAGCAAACTGGTTCGGGTGCCCCATCAAGCCGCCAGGTCGGCGTAAGGCGAGATCGCCTTTCAAAGTCGCGGCGCCGAGCTCTTCGACGTTATCTTCGGTTTCTTCGCCCAGGAAATCCAACCCGAACTGCGATCCTGTAGCGTACGAGACCGCCGAGAAACCGCTCTGTATGAGCACGCCGAGCATCAATCCGAAAGCGACGTGCCGGAACTGCTTCTTGCGCTTCAGTTCGTTAATCAAGAGCAGCAGCAGGAGTAGATACTTGGCCATGCGCACGACCTCATGCGCTGCCGGCGTCTTGAAGGGGCCGGTCAGCATCGTAATCACGCCGAGCGCGATCATGCCCACCCACAACTTCGCAATCAGCGGGACGCGATAGTCGCGCAACCGCCGTTTGCGCCAATCGTTGAATTGGTAAGCCGCCAGCATCAAAAAAAACGGGTCGCCGGCATCGAGGACGAACGAGCCAGCGCCACCCTGGTGGCCTATCGGCATAAAATCCTTGCCGAGCTTCAACGGCGCCAGCATCACTATCGCGTAGAGTACGAACAGACGGCGGTTACCGCTGACCAGAAAGCCGAAAGCGCCGATCAGGCCAAGCACTAGTGCGACGACGAATTTCGTCTGCGTGAAAGCGAATGTCGTCGTGAATACGGCAAACAGCGCAATGAGCACAGTCGCCGCAGTCAGCGTGATCGCATTGAGCAGCGGCACGCGGCCGGGCAGCCACAGCGATTGCAGTTCCCGCGCCAGACTGAGATTGGGGAAACTCGACGGCTGCAGCCACCGGCCGGATGCCATGCGCTAGCCCGCCAGAACAAGGCCAACGAGAGAGGCACCGCAGTCCTGCAAGATATCGCGCGCACGTTCGATGCGCTCGACGCGCGTTTTCCCTTCCAGCACGACGACCAGGGCGGCGTCGCATAGCGATACGAAGGCAAGCGAACGCCCGCCGGTGACGATGCTGGCGCCCTGCACGAGTACAAAATCGGCCGTCTCGCCGGCCACTTCCAGGAACCCACGCAGTCGCTTAGATGGCGCTGAAGCGATGTGCCCGTTGAGCCGTTGCCCGGCCGGCAGCCATGACACCAGTTCGTTGACAGTTGGTAGGGTCAAGGCCCTGATCTGTTGCCGCTCGAGCTCGGGGTGTTCGAGCAGTTCGACCAGGCCGGGTGCAGCGGCATCACCAAGCAGAGAGCCGATACCGTGATTGCCGAAAGTCGCATCGACGACCAGCACACTGCGCCCATATTCCTCGGCGAGATTGAGCGCGAGCTCGGCGCAGGCTTCCGCGCCAACACGGTCGTCATCGGCGCCCGCTATGAATATCGTGCAGGCACGATCTTCGCTGGCGAACTGACGGTCGAGCCGCAATGCCAGTTGACTTGCTGTGCCGCGACGCTCGAGGTCATCGGCTCCAGAGCGTCTGAATCCGAACAGCGATTTCCACCCCCCGGTCATCACCGCATGCTCCTGCGGCCAACAGACTGTCGCGCACCGCTCATGATCCCCGCAGCCTGTCGATAGCACGACGCCGGCCATGACCATAAGCCGGCGCACCGCTGGCGGTATCGAGGTTGATGGTGCCGAATACTGGCAGATCCTGCCGCACGGCGAGACGATCACGGGTCGCCACATTGGCCACCATATCGATGAACAAAGCAAGTCCGACGCCGGCCAGCAAGCCGACGAGAACAGCGACAGCCATGAATAGCTTGGTTTTCGGCCACACCGGTTTGCCGGGTGCCATTGCATAGTCGATGATCTTGAATGTCGACGGCGCACTCTTGGCCGTGGCCAGCGAGACTTCTGCCATCATTAGGCGCTCCCGCAGCAGTTTGTGCCGCGTCCCGGTGGAGTTGAGATCTTGCTGCAGCATTGCGCTTTCGAATTTCAGCTTGGGCAATGCCGCCAGCCGCACGCCGATATTGTCATAGGTCTGCTTTCGTGAGACAAGTTCGGCCTTGAGGCCGGCCATCGATTTCAGCAGACCTTGGCGGGATTGACGAAGCAGCAGGTGGTTTTCGTTCTTGGCGCGCGTGGAGGCATGCATGCGCTTGTCCGGTTCGTTCTCGATGGCCTGCTCGGTTTCGGTTATCAGGAATTTGAGTTCGCGAACCTCGGGCGAGTCTTCCTGCATGCGTGCGCGCATCTGGCGCAGGTTGTTGCGAAGCTGAAACAGTTGGGCGCGCATTTCGTTCTTGACCTCGCTCGCCTGATCGGTGGTGCTCAGATCCAGCTCTTCGGGCTCCGTGGCGAGTTCCGAGACCACCACCTCGATCGCTTTTTTCTGGCTGGCGAGCCGCGCCTCCAGCTGCGCGATACCCAGACCCAGCTCCACCCATTGCCCCATCAGGACTTCTTCCTTGTGGAAGCCGAGCATCAAAGCATTGCGGGTCTCAAACGCTTCGATCGCTTCCGAGGCTCGTTTAAAATCCAGCTGCGCTTTCTCGTTCTCCTTCGCCAGGGCGCCATATGCTTCGCGCGCCTCCTCGGCGAACAGGAGCCGGCGACCGGCTATGAATTCGTCGATGAGAGTGTTCGCGAACTCCGCTACCCGCGGCGATGGACCGCGCACCAGCATATTACCGACATGGCTGCCGGGTACCGGCGTGAGACTGGCGCCAGCACGAAAATCGCGCACGGTCCGAGCGAGCTCGCGCAGCTCCGGGCTCAACTCGTACGGATCGGGTTTCTTGGGAAAGAACCATTCTTTGATGCTGCGATATTTGTTGCCAATCCAGGACTGTTCCCACAGGTACAGCGTGTGAGCCAGTGGCGGGTGATAGACATCGTCGTATTTGAGATTCAGCTTTTCGACGACCTTGCGCACGACCGGAAAAGCGGTTGCCAGCTCGATGTCCGAATCGAGATCGTTTTTGCGAAAAGTCGACCATAGTTTGTAGTACTCCTCGCGGACCACATCCTTGTCGCTCTCCGCCAGTACCATCACTTTGGCTTCGAATATCGGTGGGTAGAGTTTGAAATACATCTGCATGAGCCCGGCCGAAGCCAGTCCGCACAGCACGATGAGCAGTTTGTGTGCGGTGGTCGACGAGATCAGTTGACGCAAGGCTCCGCGAACATCGAAATCATCGAGGTCGTTGGCCGGTCGGGCGTCGTAGGTGACTCCCGAGAGGTTGCCGCGTGTCGGCAGGCCGGACTGCCGCGCGGGTTCGGACACCAGTTCGTGATCGGTCATGGTCTAGAGCAGGCTCAGATAACGCCGATACCAGGCCACGGTCTCGTCGAGTCGGGCAGCAACCCTTGCGCCGGGAGACCACTCGAGGTCGCGCCTGGCGGCTTCGTACGACAGGTACTGGTTGGCGATCTCTGCTTTCGCCTCATCGAGTATGACCGGGGCCAGATCCGGCCTGCCGGTGGCGTTCAGGATCAACTCGGTCAGCTGCAGTACTGACTGCTGTTCGCCGGTCCCGAAATTGAAGGCGCGACCTGCGATGCCATCCCGATCGACTTTTTCGGCCAGCTGCAGATACCCGGCCACGACGTCGTCGATGAAAATATAATCACGCACCGGTGAGCCATTGCTGCGGATGACGGGCCGCTCGCCACGCAGAGCCGAGCGTATGGTGCCCGGGATGATGCGGCTGAAATTGACATCTCGCGGACCGAAAATGTTGCCGCAGCGGGTGACGCCGACACGTAATCCGTAGGTGTGCGCATAAGTGAGCGCGATCAGGTCGGCACAGCTTTTCGATACATCGTACGGATGCCGCCCGGCCAGCGCATGTTCTTCGGTGTAAGGCAGCACGCGGTGATCGCCATACGCTTTATCGCTCGAAGCGACCACCACGCGCTTGACGAGCTGACTACGCCGGCAGGCCTCCAGCAGGCACCAGGTGCCTTGAATGTTGGTCTCGAAAGTCGCGACGGGATTCCGATTGGCGACGCCGACGATAGCCTGTGCCGCCAAATGAAAAACGCACGCTACTTCGTATTCGTTCAGGACACGTTCGAGCAGTGCCTGATCCTGCACCTCGCCGCGAACGACCACGATACGCGCATCGATGGCTTCGCTGTGCAGCGGACTCCACGGCACCTGATCGCGAACCAATCCGACGACTTCGGCGCCACGCTCGACCAGCACCTGGGTCAGCCGCGCACCGAGAAATCCGCTGCAACCAGTGACGAGTACGGATCGGCCGCGCCAGAAGCCTGCTTCCGCAGTCGCGGTCGCTTGATCCGTCGCGCCCGCCGTCATACCGCCCCTCCACCTGATCGTCCGGTCTCGTTATCGCTAGCCGTATGGACCCACGGAATCGCGCCGCCTTCGATGAGTTCCTCGAACTCCTGTTGATCTTTGAAGCTGTCCATCGATTTCCAGAAGCCGCTGTGCTTATAGGCGAAGGCGTGGCCGTCCGCGACCAGTGACGGGAGCACTTCGCGCTCGAGGTCATTGCCGTGCCAGTGGTCGAACACGCTGTGGTCGAAGACGAAGTAGCCGGCATTCATCCAATGCTCGCGCATCACCGGTTTCTCGCGGATACGCATCGCACGACCGTCGCTGTCGATATCGACCACACCATACTGCGAATACAAAGGCACGCAGGTTATCGTCGCCAGCCCCGGATGGCTGGCATGGTAGGCGACCAATTCGTTCAAAGCGACATCGGCCAGGCCATCGCCGTAGGTCACGAAGAACTGGTCGCCGACCAGATCGCGGCAGGCGTAGACGCGGTCAGCCGTGTTGGCAC